>CALAST010000037.1 GCA_937889225.1 uncultured Lachnobacterium sp.
ATTATCCGGTAAATGATGAAAAGAATGGTGCATTGTATGCAGAATACAAAAAACTGGCAGAGGCAGAAGAAAATATTATCTTCGGAGGTCGTCTCGGAGAATATAAGTATTATGATATGGATGCGGTTATTGCAAGTGCATTAGATATGGCAAGCAAAGAACTTGCTTAAAAAATAAAATAGCTTAAAAGCAGAGAATGACAGTATTTGCGTTACTATACAGACAGTACTTAGCATTTATTGCTAAGTACGTATGAAAACGTGAATTTTGCGAGTAAAAATCCATTTGCGAAGCAAATTTTGTATGGATTTTTACTTGTTACTGGAAACGGAGTTTACAGTAACGTATTTGCTTTTAAGCTGTTTTTTCTTGCATATTATAATTAGAATGTGTAAAATAAAAGATATGTAAACAATAGATAAGGGAGGCAAAGTTATGGAATGTACCATTATCGGAATTGCCGGTGGAACGGGTTCTGGAAAAGCTACATTTACCAATCGTATAAAAGATGCTTTTGGTGAACAGGTAGCAGTTATTTATTTTGATAATTATTATAAAAGACAGGATGAAGTGCCTTTTGAAGAACGTAAAAAAGTAAATTATGATTCTCCGGAAGCGTTGGAGGTAGAGCTTTTAATTGAGCATATGACCGCACTTCGAAATGGGCAGTCAGTAAAATGTCCGGTATATGATTATACACAACATAATCGTTCAAATGAGACGATTGTGATAGAACCAAAGAAAGTAATGATTTTAGAAGGAATTTTAGCATTAGAAAACCCGAAACTTCGTGAGTTAATGGATATTAAAATATTTGTAGAAGCAGATGCGGATGAGAGAATCTTGCGTCGTGTGATAAGAGACGTCAATGAAAGAGGACGAGACGTGGAAGATATTGCAAGGCAATATTTAGAAACGGTAAAGCCAATGCATTATATCTATGTAGAACCTACGAAATATCTGGCAGATATTGTCATTAACAGCGGAATGAATGATGTGGCGTTTGAGCTGGTAAAAACAAAAATTCAGCAAATGCTTTAATATTTTTTACAGAAGAAGGAGATAAACATGAAAAACGAAAGACAAATATGGAAAGTTACGGCTACATTATTTTTTGCAATGTATATCATTGCTAGTGTTGTACTAGTTTCATTGGTCGGAAGCTTGAATATGATTCCTGCAAAGTTTTTAATTATTGCAGCGTTTATTCTTATCCTGATTGGGTTGATAGCATTTTATCTATTGTTTATTGATTTATTTAAAAAGAAAACGGAAGGAAAAGGGAAATATTTAACGAGAACAGTTGGTGCAATTATAACAGTAGGATTTTCTCTTATATTAGCAGGTGCATCTGCTATGGTATGGGATTTAAAAGAAACGTTAAATTCCATGATTGTTACCGGTGATACACAGTCATCTGAAGGTACGGAAGAAGTTGTTTTGGGAACAGAGGATATAGAAATTAATTCGGAAGATGATGATACATTTCGCATTACAGAAGACCCATTTATTGTATATGTAGGTGGTTCAGATACAAGAACTTCCAAATTGACAGAGAAGTATAATAGTGACGTAAATATTTTGATGACGGTAAATCCAAAGACCAAACAGGTACTTATGATTAATACTCCACGTGACTATTATATTAAAACAACCAAAACAAAAGGAAAACTGTTAGATAAATTGACACATTGCGGTTCTTATGGAATTCAATGTTCTTTGGATACGTTGGAAAATTTGTATGACCAGGAAATTGAATATTATACAATGGTCAATTTCAAAGGATTCAGTAAGTTAATTGACGCAATTGGCGGTGTAGATGTTTATTGTGAAAAATCATTTCAAGCACATACAGACGATATTTATTTTAAAAAGGGTAACCTTCATTTAAATGGCAGAAAGGCATTAGCGTTTGTAAGAGAACGTTATGCATTTGAGGACGGAGATTATGCAAGAGGTCGTCATCAAATGGAAGTTATTGAGGAGATTATCAATAAACTTGCTAGTGGAACAATTATTACCAGATATGCAGAAATTCTTGAAAGTGTAGAAGGTATGTTTGCACTTGGATTTACAAATGAAGAAATATCAGAACTTGTGAAAATGCAGCTTTCCGATATGGCAAGTTGGGATATTAAAATGTATACCGTTACCGGTGAAGGTGCAAGAAAAGAAACTTATTCTATGCCGGGACAGGCAGTGTATGTTACAGTTCCTGATTATGATACCGTAGACCATGCAAAAGAGTTAATGCAGAAAGTATTTGATGGGGAACTTGTTACAGATGAAGATTTAGTTTTTGGAACAGAGGAAAGTGAAGAAGAATAAAAGGAGATAAAGATATGGCAAGAGCAAAAATTCGTAAACGTAGTGAAATTCCAAATTGTTACAAATGGAATATGCAGGATATGTTTGCAACAGATGAATTATGGGAAGAAGAAGCAGAATTGTGTTTAACATTAGCGAAAGAGCTTGCAGAATATAAAGGAACATTGGCAGATAGTGCAAAAAATATGCTCGAATATTTTGTGAAGTCTGATAAACTGGAATATCATCTGCATCGTGTGAATGTATATGCAAATCAGCGTTACCATGAGGATACGGCTGTTTCAAAATATCAGGCATATTCGGCAAAAGCAGATAGTATTATGGTAGCAGCTTCTAGTGCGGTATCTTTCGCAAAACCGGAGATTTTGGCAATGAATGAAGCTGTTTTAGAGCAGTTTTATAAAGAAGAAGCAGAACTGGAAAAGTATAGAAAAGTTATTGAAGAAATACTTCGTACAAAAGCACATACACGCAATAGCGAGGTAGAAGAAGTGCTCGCACAGGCAGGTGATGTTACAGTTGCTCCATATAATATTTTTTCTATGTTAAATAATGCTGACATTCGTTTTCCTTATGTTACGGATTTGGAAGGAAATCGTATCCGCATTACACATGGTAATTATGGCTCTTTTATGCAAGATAAAGATAGAAATTTACGCAAACAGGTTTTCCGTGAAATGTATGATACGTATAAAAAACGTGGCAATACAATTGCTACGATTTTTACCAGTCAGTTAAAACAGGAAAATTTCAAAGCAAAAGTGCGTAATTATGCAAGTGTACGTGCAATGCATTTAGATAAGGGCAATATTCCGGAGAGTGTATACGATAACTTAATTGAAACCGTACACAAACATCTTCCAGCATTGCATCGATATGTTTCTCTCCGTAAAAAAATGCTTGGTTTGGAACGTCTGCATATGTATGACATCTATGTTCCGCTTGTGGATAATGTAGAGAAAAAATATCCATATGAAGATGCAAAAGAAATTGTAAAAAAAGCACTCGCTCCAATGGGCGAAGAATATGTAAAAGTAGCATCCGATGGTATGGACAATGGATGGGTGGATGTTTTTGAAAATGAAAACAAACGTAGTGGTGCATATTCTTGGGGTGCATATGGTACACATCCATATGTACTGTTAAACCATCAGGAAAACTTAAATAGCGTGTTTACATTGGCACATGAAATGGGGCATGCAATGCATACTTATTATTCGAATAAGACACAGCCGATTACGTATGCAAACTATTTGATTTTTGTTGCAGAAGTAGCATCTACTTGTAACGAAGCATTGCTTATGAATTATTTATTCGAGCATACGACAGAGGAAAAAGAACGTAAGTATTTAATTAATCATTATTTGGAAGAATTTCGTGCGACTGTCTTCCGTCAGACAATGTTTGCAGAATTTGAAATGATTGTTCATAAGAAAATGGCTGAGGGAGAGAATCTTACAAAAGAGTCCATTTGTAAGATTTACCATGATTTGAACGTGCTTTATTTTGGACCGGACATGATTGTAGATGAAGAAATTGATTACGAATGGATGCGTATTCCGCATTTTTATACATCATTTTATGTATATCAGTATGCTACCGGATTTTCAGCAGCAGTTGCATTTTCGAAAAAGATTTTAGAAGAAGGACAGCCGGCAGTAGAACGTTATATCAATAACTTCTTATGTGGTGGAAGCTCCAAAGACCCGATTGACTTATTAAAAGATGCAGGTGTAGACATGAGCAGTCCGGCTCCGATAGATGAAGCGTTGAACGTGTTTGAAAGCTATGTGGATGCGTTGGAAAATTGTGATTGATTGGATATGAATAGAAATTAGAGTAATGGTAGAAAAATAAAATTTGTTTGGTAGCAGATATTTATTTTAACCGAATCAAGCTACGATAGTAGCTATTCGGTTATGAGCAAGTAGCGA
>CALAST010000038.1 GCA_937889225.1 uncultured Lachnobacterium sp.
GAAAAAATCGGGAAGTTATCCACAATAAGGCATTTTGAATTATGAAATATCCTCAGTTATAAAGCAATGCTATTTCTTTACGTAAAAACAAAAATCAGGAAAAACTTATATTTTTAAGTTTCTCCTGATTTTTTAAGTGCATCACTGCATTCTATTCTTAATCAAACAGAAATTTACTATCTGCTTTTTGGGTTAGATATTCTCTAACACTTCTTTTGCACTATTTAAATATGGATTCTCAAGCTGATAGAATTCCCCTTTATCTGCTGCTTCTGCATAAGCCGGGTCTAATGGAAGTTTTCCAAATACCTTAAGTCCTAAACTTCCTGCTACTTCTTCAATCTTGCTTTCTCCAAAGATTTTAATTTCTTTGCCGCAATCCGGACATTTTAAGAAACTGAAGTTTTCTACTACACCAAGTACCGGAATGTTCATCATTGCAGCCATATTTAAGGCTTTCTTTACAATCATCTGTACCAATTCCTGTGGTGAAGTTACGATTACGATTCCGTTAACCGGAAGTGACTGGAATACAGTAAGCGGTACATCACCTGTTCCAGGTGGCATATCTACAAATAAATAATCAATTTCTCCCCAACAAGTTTCATTCCAGAACTGTTTTACCGCACCTGCGATAACCGGTCCTCTCCATACAACCGGAGCTTCTTCATCCGGCATAAGAAGATTGATTGACATTACTTTGATTCCTTCTTCTGTTTCAAGCGGAATCATACCTCTTTCGTCTGCTACAACCTGTCCCTTTAATCCAAACATTTTTGGAATGGATGGTCCTGTGATATCTGCATCCAAAATACCTACTTTATATCCGGCTTTTGCCATCATGGTTGCCAAAGATGAGGTTACGAAAGATTTACCAACGCCACCCTTTCCACTCACAACTCCAATTACATGCTTAATGTTGGAATAAGCATTCATTTCTTCAATAAAACTTTTTGGGTCCTTTTTGCTTGGACATCCTTCACAGCTTTCTCTTGAGCAGCTTGATGCACTGCTGCAGCTTGCATTTTCAGGCATTTTTTATTCCGTTACTGAAAACTTATAAAAATTATAAATTTTTATGTTTCATTCCTACTTCAACGTATCTGCTTTCATACCAATAAATTCTGATACTATTCACATGGGTGTAACACTCCATAGGCTTAAATTCCCCACTAACGCATGGGTACATATTATAATTATCTTTCATTTGACAGTATTATAATACCAGTAACTTACTCCTTTCTTTTTACTCACCCTATGCCTTTTGCTTGATTTGTGCGTTTAATAAGGCAAATTATTTATATTCACGCCCACACATAAAATTCCTTATTTCCTATCATATATGGACGTTACTTACATTTTTATTATGATTTGAAGTGAGAGACTTTCTTGATTCGGTTAAGTATGCACCGCAGGCTTATCGACTTTGACAACTGCAAAATAATTTTCCCCGATTTCTTCCTTTACTTTCTGCTGAATCATTTTAATCGTTTCACTATCGGATATTGCAAAATCATAAGGAACGATAATGTCAAAAATCAAATTTGTATGTGTTTCCCCAAAGACTACACGAAAATCATGTATTGTGAGTACATTTCCTATATTTTTTACAATGGTTTTACATTGTACTTTTAATCTATCCACTCGTTCATCGGTTGTTACAACAGGGTCCATATGAATGGTTGCAACACAGCCCATTTCCTTTTGCAGTTTCATTTCTAAATTGTCTACAATATCATGAATCATCAATATATTGCCTTCTGCGGGAACTTCTGCATGAAGCGATATAATCTGTCTGCCCGGTCCATAATCATGCACCATCAAATCATGCACACCAATAATATTTTCATCAAAATTCAACACAATCTTTTCAATTCGGTCTGCATATTCTTTTTCTGTCGGCTGTCCCAAAAGTGGGTCTAATGTCTCTTTTGCAGCATTAATACCTGCAAAAAAAATCAGACACCCTACAGCAATGCCGCAAACACCATCTATCTGCAAATGCGTATAATGCCCCACCAACGTTGCTGCTAAGACTACAGCTGTAGAAATGCAGTCACTTAAACTATCTGTTCCTGTAGCCTTTAAAGCGGCTGAACCAATACGTTTTCCAATGCTGAAATTATAGTATGCCATATAGCATTTTCCTGCAATCGAAGCTAATAAAATCGCTACAATAATTGGAGAAAATTCCACTTGTGTCGGATGCAATATCTTGTCAACGGAATCCTTGATTAACTCAAATGCCATCAGCAAAATAACTGCGGAAACAATCAACCCTGACAAATATTCCATTCTTCCATGCCCAAACGGATGGTCTGAGTCCGGTTTTTGTTCTGCTAATTTAAATCCAACCAACGTGATAACGGAAGAACCTGCATCGGATAAATTATTAAATGCATCCGCGGTAATCGCAATGGAATTACTTACTATTCCTGCAAAAAATTTGCCTGTAAATAAGATAATATTTAAAATAATTCCTACAATACCGCATAATTTTCCATAGGCACTACGTTTTTTGTCAGATGGAAGCTGTTCTAACTTTAACACATTTGCAATGATACTTACCATACCATACCTCTTTTTTATCTTTTGTAAATATTATGAATATACTTTATTCTAAGCCTCCCATTCGGTTAAACGGGTAATAGACAAACAGAGCTTTTCCTATAATTTTTTCTTCGCTGACATAAGGATTTACCCAAAAACGGGAATCCAAAGAATTATTTCGGTTATCTCCTAACACCAAATAGCAGCCTTCCGGCACTTCAAAATCAAATGTTCCTGTTCCCTTTGTCCATTCTTCCTTTAAATATGGCTCATCTAATGGTTCTGCATTGTCATCAATATAAACTTTGCCATTTGTAATATACACACGCTCTCCCGGAAGCCCTATGATACGTTTTACGTACTTTTGAGTTTCATCATCAGGAAAATAAAAGAAAATAATATCTCCTCTTTGCGGTTCTTCATTTAAATATGCCAAACGATATCCAAATATGTTATCTCCTGTCATAATCGTATTTTCCATTGAGCCTGTTGGTACATTTGCATTAATAATGACATAATTTTTTAACACTAATGTAATTGCAATTGCAACAAGAACTGTGATGATAAGATTCAAAAACTCTTTCAGATTTTCTTTCTTTTTTTCTGTTTCATCTTCTTTTGTTTCTTTTCCTAAAATTGCTTTGTGTTCCTCTGCAACTTCATCCATTTCGGTAAGTTCTTTGTTGAAATCTATAATTTCAACATCTTTAATTTTAATTTTTTGATTTTTTGTTTCGTTATTCATAAATATGTCTTTTCTATATAATATTATGTGTGTAACCAGTAACTAATAAACGTTTATTATTATACTCCTTTTTTTTTGTTTAAACAACCTAAAAATCGAAGTCACTTTATTCTTTTCAAACATTCTCAAATACACCTGACACTATCTTCCACTTTCCTTCTCCTTGCTTTTCCCTAAGTATAATGTTACACTATTTAAAGGTAAATACTATATTCGTATAAACTCATACGATATATGAAAGCATCTACCAACTACCATAAACCGTTGACTAGGATTTTCTTATAGTCAACTACTTTTTTGAGGGGGAAATCGAATGAACTATGATGTAATTATTATCGGAGCCGGTCCCGGTGGTATCTTTTCTGCATACGAATTAATTCAGCGTAAGCCAAATCTTAAAATTGCTGTTTTTGAAGCAGGACATTCCCTTAGTAAACGCCATTGTCCGATTGACGGAGAAAAGATTAAAAGCTGCATTGGCTGTAAAAGTTGTTCCATTATGAGCGGATTCGGTGGTGCCGGTGCTTTCTCAGATGGAAAATACAATATTACGAATGACTTTGGTGGTACTTTATATGAATATATTGGAAAGAAGCAAGCATTGGATTTAATGCATTATGTAGATGAGATTAATCTGCGTTATGGCGGTGAAGGAACGAAATTGTACACTACTGCGGGCAGTCGCTTCAAAACTCTGTGTATTCAAAATGATTTGCATCTATTAGATGCTTCTGTACGTCATCTGGGCACGGATATCAACTATGTTGTTTTGGAAAATCTGTATGCTTACCTACAGGATAAGATGGATTTCTATTTTGATACACCTGTTTTATCCGTAATTGCATTAGAAAATGGCTATAAAGTACAATGTAAGGATGTTTCTTACACTTGTACAAACTGTATTATATCTGTTGGTCGAATTGGAAGCAAATGGATGGAGACGGTTTGTAAAGAATTAAATATTCCTACTAAGTCCAACCGTGTAGATATTGGTGTCCGCGTGGAGCTTCCTGCTGAAGTATTTGCACATCTTACAGATGAGCTTTATGAAAGTAAAATTGTGTACCGTACAGAAAAATATGGCGACAGAGTACGTACTTTCTGTATGAATCCAAAAGGTGCTGTTGTAAATGAAAATACAAATGGCATTATTACAGTAAATGGTCACAGCTATGAAGACCCTGCAAAACAGACACAAAATACCAACTTTGCACTCTTAGTAGCAAAACACTTTTCTGAGCCGTTTAAGGATTCTAACGGTTATGGGGAATCCATTGCCCGACTGAGCAATATGTTAGGCGGAGGGGTCATTGTACAGCGTTTTGGCGACCTTATCCGCGGTAAGCGTTCTACTCCAAACCGTATCGAAGAAGCATTTATCACACCTACACTAAACGCTACTCCGGGTGATTTAAGCCTTGTATTGCCAAAGCGAATTTTGGACGGTATTATTGAAATGATTTATGCTTTAGACAAAATTGCTCCGGGTACAGCCAATGAAGACACCCTCCTTTATGGTGTGGAAGTAAAATTCTATAACATGGAAGTAGAAGTGAATGACAAGTTGGAATCCAAATATTCCGGTCTTTACATTATTGGTGATGGTAGCGGTATTACTCACTCCCTTTCTCATGCTTCTGCAAGCGGTGTTTATGTGGCTCGAAATATTGCAAGTAAATGATGATTTTACAAATATACAAATAGTAAAATTTAAAGTATCCCAAAAACATAAAATAAATAATTTGATTACTGTTTATATTTAAACAAAACAAACAAGACAGGGGAGCACTTGTTCCTCTGTCTTGTTTAGTAGAAAATTACTTAACATTTTATCTTTGCTTGTATTCTGCTACACATATATATAAGCACAAGTGCTATTCCTACAAGCAAAACATTCGGATAGATTGGAATCTTAGCTAAACCCAACTGTTGTGCCAAAGGCTGCATCCATTTTGGCAAAGCATAAATGGACAACGGAACTGCCAAACCCATTCCTAAAAATATAGGTATATCAAAACGCCATTGCAAAATTGCCTTTATTTTCTTTTTTGAAAATCCAATCTGATAATAATTCTTCAACATGTCTTTACATTCCATCATCATAAGTTTTTTCATACACAAAAGTATCACCATAAATATTCCTATAAATAACGATAAACATACTGCTATCGGTGGAAATAACATACGTACAGAATAAGTAGTATTTCTCTCTATTAGAAAAAAATCAAAATCAGGAAATTCTTTTGAAATTTTTTCAATAAAGGCATTTCTATCTGCATCTTCCTTAAGCACAATAGAATAATAGCCATTTGCTAAATCTCCAAAGAATGCTTTAATATCATTTGTTACAATCCGAATAGAATTTCCATATTGTTTTAATGAAGGATAAATTCCTACTATCGTTTGTTCATATTTCTCTCCATTTCTTATAACGTAAAAAGTATCACCTACTCCCAAATTATGTTGTTTTGCAAAGTTGATACCAACTGCTGCTTCTTTTGTATTTTTCGGATTTCGCCCTTCGATAAAAATATACTCCAATCCATTTGGAATATATTTGTCATATACATCTCCTACTACATTATGTATAAGACCATTATTTTCCAATTGGTATGTAATCGTATCGGAAAGTGCCGCATAATAAAAATCAACTGCTAACTCTTTCTGCAAAGCTTTCAAAAGTCCACTTTCTTCTTCATCCACATTTGTTTTTCTTGAGACATAAACATCCATTTCTACCATTCCCCAATCCGCCAAATGGATATCCGCATTTTTTACACTATCCATAAGATAAAATGACATCAAAATCAACAACGATATTCCTAACGTCAACACAAAAATAAATACAGATTCTAATTTTCTACGAATAGCAGTTATCATAGCAAGATTTAGAAAAATAAATCTTGGCATCGGCAAAGAAATATCAGGAACATAAACTTTTTTTATCTTTTGTTTTGCTAAAATTGCATCAATTGGTGAAATATTTATTATGTTATGTATTGAAAGATACACCGTAACATAAAATACTGCACATACTATTAAAAATGTTCCTATTTGATAATATCCCAATCTCTGAATTTGAAATAAATCCTTTTGGATATTTACAAATATCCCACTCAGCCATATTTTTAATACGATACCTGAAAGACAAACACCTGCTCCACTAAAAATCGTCGCAATTAAACCATATCGCAAGCTATAAATCATGTTAATTGCTGCATTAGTAAAACCATATGATTTTAATACACCAATCTTTCGCATATCTGCTGAAACAGCCATTTGTGAAAATAATACCGTCATAACTATCATAATACAAAATAAAAAGAGACTCAAAAGTAAAAAGAACATACCAAATATTTCATAGCGAAATAAATAAGAATCTTTAATCTCTTCATATAATGTAACTTCTCCATGAAAAGCATATCCAAAATACTTTTCATAATCAGATGCAAACGCACTTTCCATATAAGTTCCATTCTCTAAAACATTTGCTTCTATAAGCCAATCCCCTTTTTCATAGCCTTCTGTTAAACTTTCTAATAAAGAATCATTTATCCAAAAATAAGGAACCATAGCATCAGGGGCACTATTTACTGCATCTATTATAACTTCTTCTACTTCTAGCACAATTGTATTTCCGTTTATGGAGATTTCTACCTGCTCTCCTACCATGCAATGTGTCCCTTTGTTCACAATTGCTTTTCCAAAATCTATTTCTATTTCATGGGAAGATGCTAAAAATGCAAACTCCATACTTTCTTGTGCTGTTTTCACATTACTCGCCAAATGACGTTTACTAATTTGATAACTTTCTATATAAGAACATTCTTTCATAAACTTCTGCAATTTTTCATATTCTTGCTCTGTTTCTCCAATACAAATAGTGGTATTCGGTGCATTCAACTTATGATAACTATTATTGAAAGAAGGTTCTATTGTAAAATGAAGAACAAAGACACCTAACAATAAAAATGCACATAAAAAACAACCTGCTGCAAATGCAATTGTCTGAAGTTTATTTTTTCGTATCCCTGCACAAACAATTGTAAAAATAGCTCTCATATTTCTACTTCCCCCATGCCTGATAAATGGTTGCTTTACGTTCTTCTAATTTTTCTTTTTCATATTTTCCAAGAAAAATCGTTTCACAAATAGCTCCATCTTTAATCAAAATAACCTTACTTCCCCTCGCAGCAGCACCTATATCATGTGTAACCATAACCATACTTTGTCCCATTTTATTCAAATTTACCAACAAATCTAAAATATGCCCTCCATTTGTTACATCTAAACTTCCCGTAGGTTCATCCAAAAATAAAATTTTAGGTTTATTCATAAAGGCTCTTGCAATTGCAACTCTTTGTTTTTGTCCACCTGATAATTCATTCGGATATTTATTTTGCTTCTCCAAAAGTCCAAGTATTTCTAACCACTTTTGTGCTCTTTTATCGACCGTTTTCTTTTTTTCATATAAATAGGACGGTAATGCAACATTTTTTAATACGGTAAGGTCTTCCAATAAATTTCCTTCTTGAAAAACAAGACCAATTTCTTTTCCCCGATATTCTGCTTTTTGTTTATCTGACATTTTGGAAAGATTTTTCCCAAGATATGTAATTTCTCCTGATGTCATTTCCGTCATACCCGAAAGTAAATATAATAAACTACTCTTTCCCGAACCAGAAGCTCCCATAATTGTAATAAAATCATCTTTTTCAATATCTAAACTTATTTGATTGACCGCCACACATAGTTTTTCTCCATTCTGAGTTTTATATTCCTTATACAAATTCCTTGCTGACAAAAGTTTCATTGCCATATATTTTTTCCCTCCATTTCGTAGTTTCTCTTCTTTATAAGTACTTTTCCATTCTCCTTTCAGAAATCTTATACAATATACAGAAGGAATAGAGAACTCCAAAAAGGAAGAACGAACTCTACGATTCATAGAGTTCGTCCTAATTAACGTGAGTTGGAAATACCCTAGCATGGCTATTATTTTTTATATGTTACTATTCACTTTTTATCGAACTTACATTCAATATTTTAATTGAATAACTACTTCATAACTTGTTCTCCGTTCAATCTCCCACGCACCAAAAGTAATACCAAAGATGCAATGATTCCATAAAGAAATGGAAATAATGACACCGATAAATTTTTCCAAAAGACATCCCAATTTCCACTTCTATAATTATAAAACAATACAAATATTTGTAACACACTCAAAAGAAATCCCATCAAAAACATAGCATTTGCAGCTAATGAAATTGCTTCTTTACTACAAATAATAGTTTCCTTTGAAATATCTGCTTTTTTCCCAAATAATATACTAATTCCGTTCCAAAAATATCCCCAAAAACCTGTTCCTACTAAAAATAAAATCGTTGGAATCAATATAAGCAAAAAAGAGAGAGGATCAAGAAGCACTATCACATTCGTTCCGCCTTGTTTCAATGTAAATAAAATTATCCCCACGACTGTCACACATGCAAGAACACAAAAAATAATTGTATATCTATTTTCGCCTCTAGCCGCTTTTGTCTTTTGCATCAAATTTATAATAGAATCCCTTTCATCTTCTTCCTGCAAATACATCACCTGCGAATTATCCTTTAATAAACGTTCTCCCGTCAATAATTCATTTACACTAACCTCTAAAATCTTACATAATGGTATCAATATAGAGATTTCCGGCATCCCTTTTCCTGTTTCCCATCTCGAAACGGTTTTATCACTCACACCCAGTTTTTCTGCTAATTGCATCTGTGTAAAGCCATGATTTTTTCTTAATTCTGCAATAAACTTACCAATCTTTACCTGTTCCATATACGTTCCTTCTTTCTTTTATACGTCCAGCGGATATTCGCAATCCGCTTTGCAACTTGCTCATAACCACCCATTTACCTTTTGCAATTCACTCGGTCTTGTTTCAAAGCTATACTTTTCCAACATAACATTATCCAAAATTAAAACCTTTCGTTCATCACAACCCCAATTTGTATTTATCAACTCCATAAGATTCAATTCGGGGGTTAACTCTACCTGCATACATGAATATTCTCCTGCCGGAATAGTCAATACTTTGGGATGGTCTTTCTTATGATTTAAAATTTCCAAAAAACACCGATATCTCATTTCTCCTATTTCATCCATTTCTAAAATCTGTCCCGCTGGCAGTACTGGAAAAAAGTCATTTTTCTGTGCAATCTTATAAATTTCTGCTACTGCCGAAACCATTTCCTTTATTTCCAGTCTTCTATCAAAATATCCTGTCACAATCACATTTCGTTCTTCAATTCTTCTTGTATATACCCCTTTTTCGTCTGCAAACTTTTTATTTGCCTCAATACTTTTCAAGGAAGATTCAATATAATTCAAATTGTTCTGCATTTCTTCTATTCGCTTCTGTGCCACAATTTTTCCTTGCTCCAGCAATTTCTGTGATTGCAAATTTCCATCTTTGTCAATATACTTCACCATCTCTTTTAATGGAATCCCAAGCTGCACACATAATATAATTTTGTTTAACACCGAAATCTGCTCTGGTGCATAATACCTGTAATTCGTCTTTTCATCCACATATGCAGGTTTTAGCAGCCCAAGCTTTTCATAATATCGCAATGAATTGATATTGATATCCCTTAACTTTGCAAATTCACTAATTAAAAAATAATTTTTCATTTCTTTTACTCCCCTCTTGACTCTATTATTATAACAGGGTTTAACATAAAAAAGAAGTCAAAATGGTTATTTCATTCACTTGTAGCTATCTGCTTAACCAAAATATCGAAATGCAACAAGATGGATAATTCCTTACTGACTGTAAGGGATATGAACCATAAATATATGATAATAGAAAGGACAAAAAATGGAAAAAACAAAAAATGCAAAAACGCAAGACATGGGTTCCGGCAGTATTCCAAAACTATTTGCCCAACTTGCCATTCCGGCAGTTGTGGCACAAATCATTAACTTATTGTACAACATCGTTGACCGTATTTACATCGGACATATCCCGGAAGTTGGGGCTTCCGCTCTTACAGGAGTAGGTTTATTTGTTCCGATTTTAATGCTGATTAACGCATTTGCGATGTTAGCAGGTGCGGGTGGTGCACCACTTGCTTCGATTGCAATGGGAAAAAAAGACACAGAGCGTGCCGAAAAGATTATTGGAAATGCATTCTCTTTACTGTTGATATTTTCAGTTATTTTAACCGTAGTATTTTATATTAGTGCACCAACTTTGCTTCGCTTCTTCGGTGCAAGTGACGTAACTCTCCCTTATGCAGTAGAATATTCACGTATTTACATATTAGGAAGCGTTTTTATCCTTATTGTTATGGGTATGAATCCATTTATTACTACACAAGGATTTGCAAAAATCAGTATGCTCACAACCGTAATCGGTGCTGTTATCAACATTATCCTTGATCCAATTTTTATCTTTATCTTTGATATGGGTGTAGGTGGGGCAGCTTTAGCAAGTATCTTAAGTCAAGCAGTCGGTGCGGTATGGATTCTTCGATTCTTAACAGGAAAGAAAACCATTCTGCATTTGCGAAAAAAAAATATGAAATTAGAAGCAGAGATTGTAAAACCTTGTCTTGGACTTGGTATCTCTACATTTGTTATGCTCTCCACCGAAAGTTTGCTTTCTATGAGTTTTACATCTAGTCTGGCACGTTATGGCGGAGACCTTGCAGTTGGGGCAATGACGATTATCACAAGTGTTTGTCAGCTTGCCACCATGCCGCTTCAAGGATTTTGTCAGGGTGGACAGCCAATTATCAGCTATAACTTTGGTGCTGGAAACGCAGACCGCGTAAAGAAAGCATTTTATCTTCAGTTTGGTATTTGTTTTTCTTACGCAACACTCTTTTGGCTGCTTTCCATGTTAGCACCGGGTATGTTTGCAAGCATTTTTACAAACGATGCGGCACTTGCAGAATATGCTTCATGGGCACTTAAGATTTACATGGCAGGTATTTTCGCCTTTGGTGCACAAATTGCCTGTCAACAGAGTTTTATGGCACTCGGTCAGGCAAAAATCAGCTTATTCCTTGCGTGCTTACGTAAAATTATTCTTTTGATTCCGCTTATCTTTATCTTGCCAATGTTTTTTGAAGATAAAGTCTTTGGTGTATTCCTTGCCGAACCGGTAAGTGATATTATTGCAGCTGTTGTTACAACGATTGCATTTTTATCACAATTTAATAAGATTTTGAAGACGAATCAAAAGTAATCATCCTGCTATCCGCTTAACCGAATAAATTAAACATAAAATCTACTTATCACTAGCTAATAAACCTAAGAGGGTAGCCTTACAGTCATAAAATGACCCAAAGGCTACCCTCTCTTTTTCTCTTATCAAATTTCCCTCATCTTTCAAATACAACAGTTCCCAATTCATATGGGTGGTCAATAAACAATACATCTTTATATAAAGTTTTATATTGTAGCAGTTTCATCGTAAGTACCAAATCACCACTTCCAGCTAAAATCATAAATATTGCAACTAACAACAATACCAATGAGCCTGTGAATACTGCTGCCACCCCAGGCAAAAAGCCAAGAAATATGGTAGGCATAAGTGCACCAATAATAATCTGATGCTTTTTCATTGGCTGATTACAACTGCAATAGGGAGTCAAATATTCCTTTATAAAACCAAAGGAAATCGACTTCCAACCATTTTTTACAAACAATGACCATGTAATCCCATGAATTAACTCATGAGCAATAGTCAGCACAAAAAGCATAATAAGAAACACGATATCCGCAAGCAAAAACTGTTTGCTATCCAAATAGCGTAATAAATGGCAATGATGCAAAAATTCCACATACATTGGCGGCTACTACGCCCATTGTAATATGATTTGACTTATACCCTTCTGCAACAAGCTGTTCGGTTAATTTCTCAAAATCTTCTTTTCTTTTTTGTTCTTCCTTACTTAATTGACGTTCTTTCTTCTTTTTCTTATCCATAATATTGCTATTTCCCCCATAAATGTTTCCTTGCCCATTCCTTAAATTGAACATCAATCACCATCCCATTGTTATTATTTGCCCCCAATCAGGAAATAGGCTATCCCGTCTACTTTTACTTTGCTTTTCAGCAGGCATCTCTCCTATCATTATAGGAGGATAAAATCTATACAAATGTCAAGATAAAAATATAAGAAATGCACGACAAATACATGAAACATTATTTACTTTATGTTACCAAAATGTCGGATTAAATCCATTTAAAATTTAATCCGACATCTCTATATTTTATATTCTTATTTCAATTAAACCACACCCTGTGCAAGCATCGCATCTGCAACTTTTTCAAAGCCTGCAATATTTGCACCAGCAACATAGTTGCCTTCCATGCCATAACGTTTTGCAGCATCATCAATATTTTTGAAGATATTTACCATAATCTGCTGTAATTTTGCATCTACTTCTTCAAATGTCCAACTTAATCTTTCAGAGTTCTGGCTCATTTCAAGGGCAGATGTAGCTACGCCACCTGCGTTTGCTGCTTTACCACCAACAAACCAAACACCGTTTTCCTGTAAGTATTTTGTAGCATCGATAGTTGTAGGCATATTTGCACCTTCTAATACAGCTATAACGCCATTTGCTACTAATGCTTTTGCATCGTCAATTAATAATTCGTTCTGAGTAGCACATGGTAATGCAATATCACATTTTACAGTCCATACGCCTCTTCCTTCATGATACTGAGCACTTGGACGAGCTGCTGCATATTCCGTAAGACGAGCACGTTTTACTTCTTTTACTTCACGAAGAAGTTCTACATCAATACCTTCTGCATCATAAATCCAGCCTGTAGAATCAGAACATGTTACTACTTTTGCACCTAACTGCTGTGCTTTCTGGATTGCGTAGATTGCTACATTACCGGCACCGGAAACTGCACATACTTTGCCTTCCAAAGTCTGACCTTTGGATTTGAATAATTCCTGAGTCATGTATAAAAGACCATATCCTGTAGCTTCTTTACGAGCTAAAGAACCACCGTAGCTTAAGCCTTTTCCTGTAAGAACGCCTTCGTAAACGCCTTTAATTCTCTTATACTGTCCATACATATAGCCGATTTCTCTTGCTCCTGTTCCGATATCTCCGGCCGGAACGTCTGTATCTGCACCAATATATTTGTAAAGCTCTGTAATAAAGCTCTGGCAGAATGCCATAATTTCTCTGTCTGATTTACCCTTAGGGTCAAAGTCAGAACCACCTTTACCACCACCGATTGGAAGTCCTGTTAAGGAGTTTTTAAATACCTGTTCAAATCCTAAGAATTTGATAATACCAATATTTACAGATGGATGTAAACGGATACCACCCTTGTATGGTCCAATTGCATTGTTAAACTGTACACGATATCCAATGTTTACCTGAACCTGACCTTTATCATCAACCCACGGTACGCGGAATTTAATCTGGCGTTCCGGTTCTACAATTCTTTCTAACAAAGCTTCTCTTCTGTATACAGCTTCGTTTGCATCAATAACAGGGCGAAGTGATTCTAATACTTCTTCACAAGCCTGTAAAAATTCCGGTTCTGATGCATTTTTTGCTTTCACTACTTCTAATACTTCATCAATATATCCCATATTTATATCTCCTTTACATATGTTTCGAGTTTTCTGGAAACATTTTTTCATATTGATTTTATAAAAAAATTATAGAAGTTATTTTACTCCTCCCAACACCAAATTACAAGAAAAAATATATGAACTTTTTATAGTAATTATTCATAACTAATATTCTTTTTTCTTATGTTTCTTAAAAATCCTTCGTATTTTCCATCTATACCTTACTTTTCTTTTAATCCATTTCAAAAGTTTATCATATTCAAAACTATATTAATTTTTCTTTTTACTATAATATTTTTTGAAATTTAACAAAAAAAGAAGCTGCAATTCTTAAAGAAAGCACAAATATCAAATAAAATATCTGATATTCAACTCCCGTTTCTTGCAACTTCTTTCTTACTTATTTATTTTTACTTCCTTTTTCTATCCTATTCAGTTATAATACGCTTCTATTCAATCACCATACGCACGCATCCGTAAATACCTGCGTCATTTCCAAGTGTTGCAATAACAAATTTCGTATCACGTACTGCATGGAAGCAATTTTCCTGGAAATGTTCTTGGATTGCAGAAATTAAAATATCTCCTGCTTTTGACACACCACCACCAATTACGATAACTTCCGGATTTACAACAGCTGAAATATTTGCAATAGAAGAACCTAAAATTTCACCAACTTCATCTACTAATTCAAGGGCTACTGCATCACCTGCTTTTGCTTCATCAAATACATCTTTTGCTGTAAGATTATCATATTTGCGAAGTGCAGTTTCATCAGAAGTTTTGTTGAGTTTTCTCTTTGCAAGGCGAACGATTCCTGTTGCAGAACCATACTGTTCTAAGCATCCGTACTTACCACAGTTACATGCTTCAATTTCCTCTTTATTTACGGTAAGGTGTCCGATTTCTCCACCTGCTCCATGAAATCCGGCAACGATTTTTCCATCAATGATGATACCACCACCAACACCTGTTCCAAGTGTTACCATAACAACATCTGTTGAGCCTTTTGCTCCACCTTGCCACATTTCACCAAGGGCAGCTACGTTTGCATCATTGCCTACTTTTACTTTTAATCCTGTAAGTGCAGAAAGTTCTTCTGCTACGTCTACAACACCCCATCCTAAGTTTACACAACGATTTACAACGCCATCACTACGAACAGGACCCGGAACACCTACACCTACACCGGCTACTTCATCTTTGCTGATGGATTCCTGTGCAAGCTTATTATCCATGGATTTTGCGATATCTGAGAGGATGTTGCTTCCACCATCTTCCGTATCGGTCTTAATCTCCCATTTATCTAATAAATTACCCGTTGTTTCAAAAAATCCCATTTTAATTGTAGTGCCGCCAATGTCTACACCAAAACCATATTTTTTCACGTCTGTTCCTCCAATACTATGTATTTTTTTAAGCACATTTATTGTATCATATCATTAGTCATTTTACATTAGCAATTTGCACAATTTTTTCGTTTTTTTTAGCGAAGGAAGATAGTTCCTAAAAAATGTTTTCGATTTGCATTTTGTATATACTACAAACTTTTTAAGCCTTTTAACTATTCTTCATGTTTATGCATGATTCCTTGTCCTCTTTTATGCTTTAATTTCCACTTTCTTCCAGTCTCTCATATTCTTTTCTTTCATTTCTATCCTCTACTCCCGGTTCACCTTCTCCACTTTCGTTTCCATTCTCTGCTTCCGGTGTGCTTTCTCCATTTTCCTCTCCATTCATAATATCCTGCATGCCTTCTTGATTTTCTGCTCCATCAACGCTTCCTGACACATCTTCATTTCCATTTTTACTTGTATTATCCACACTTTCCCCATCCTGCGGCGTTTCCGTTTCTTCCTCTACCGGATAATATGTATCAATAAACTCCTGTGACAACTGTGCATATGGCAAAAAATTCAGCGGTGCAAGATTTGTGTGTACTTTTTCCATATAGTCTTTCCAGATTTGCGCCGGATACGTAGACCCTTGCAAGTCTTCTACGGCTTTTGGAATATCGCATCCTACCCACACGCTTGTCGTATAATAACGGGTATAGCCCACAAACCAACCATCCTTCGAGTCATTTGTCGTACCTGTCTTACCCGCACAAGGCATTTGTGACAAACGAGCTGTCTTACCTGTACCATCTGTCATAACAGAAGTCAACACATCTGTTATCATACGAGAAGCCGTTTCACTATATATGCCAACTGTCTCTTGGTTTGAAGCATAAATAACATTGCCATCTGTATCTACAATCTGCTTAATACAAGTTGGTGTACGATATTTTCCATCATTTTGCAAGGTCGCATAAGCTGCTGCCATCTCTACAGCAGAAACCCCTTTTGTAAAACCACCTAACGCTGTGGCCGGAACAAAATCTTTATCGTCAATAGCAGTAAAATGCATCTTTTTCAAATACGAGAGCCCTACTTCCGGAGTAAGCTGTGTATAAAGCTGCCATGCTACTGCATTTAGTGATTTCTGTACTGCAAATCGTGTCGTAACTTCTCCATAATAATAACTTGCTTTGGGTCCACCTTCGATTTCCTCGTCCATTACAAGAGTATCGGGTGTATTGCCCTTTTCCAAAAATGGCGTATACACAATTAATGGTTTAATGCTACTGCCCGGCTGTCTGTGGGATTGATAAGCACGATTTAATGTATAAATACCAATATCCTGCTCACGCCCTCCCACAATGGCAACAACATAGCCGGTTGCATTATCTATTGATACTGCTGCACCCTGCAGTTTATAAACACCTTCTTCATTTGTTTCCGTAAACTTCTCCAATACTTGATTAACCGAATTTTGCAGTTCTTCCTGCAAACCTAAATCAATACTGGTATAAATCCGATATCCCTGTGCATTTATCTGCTTACGACACTCTGTATAAAGTGCATCATATGCTTCGTAATATTCTTTTTCTTCGCTATCCGACGAAAAATATTCTTGAAATACAAATCCCTGCTGCTCCATAAGAGCCCGTGTTGCACAATGGAACACATACGTATCCACATAATTGTTATACTGTATTTTCACACTTTGTGATGGCACTAATTCAATTTTCTCTGCTTTTGCCTGCAAATATTCATCACCTGAAATTACGCCATCCTCATACATATTTGTAAGAATACGGTCTCTGCGTGCAAGTGTATTCTCCATATTTACAATGGGGTCATAATAGCTCGGACTATTCGGAATGGCACATAAAAAGGCAGCTTGCGATAGCGATAACTCCTCTAATCCACA
This sequence comes from uncultured Lachnobacterium sp., assembly GCA_937889225.1. Taxonomy (GTDB): domain Bacteria; phylum Bacillota; class Clostridia; order Lachnospirales; family Lachnospiraceae; genus Roseburia. The sequence goes on from CALAST010000038.1 coordinate 17,161, forward strand.
ACTAAAATATCCATTGCAAGCCGCCTGAATACCATAATAACCGTTTGCAAAATAAATATTATTCAAGTAAAATTCCATAATCTTATTTTTGCTGTAACGTTTCTCTAATTCTATTGCTATAAAAATTTCTTTTACCTTTCGCTCCCAGCTTTTCCCATTGTGCAAAAAAATATTTCTTGCAAGCTGCATCGTAATGGTGCTTCCACCTTGTGTAATTTCTCCGCTTTGTAAAATCGCTTTTGCAGAACGCACAATTGCTAAATAATCCACGCCCTCATGCTGATAAAACTTCTTATCTTCTATGCTTACCATCGCTTGCACAAAATACTTTGGAATATCTTCATATTTTACATAATCCGCATTTTTTTCCCCTTTTACAAAAGAAATCAGGTCTCCATTTGTATCATAAACAAAACAGGTTTGTTCCGGTATAAAAGTACGTTCTGTGGATTCCCGCACTTCTGTAATGGCTTCTTTTCGTAAAAGCTGAATCGTTTTGGCATATCCACTATAATTATAATAAAAAAGACCTGCTATCACGATTATCATAAGCAAGATTTGTATTTTTACCATAAACCAGAAAAACCGATGTTTTTTCTTTCTCTTTTCTTTCGTCATGCATTACTCCCAACAATTCTTTTGTTACTGTTCACACACTCTTTTTTCAATATTTTAGTTGTTTTCTATCGGAATGGCAACCCCTATTATCATCTGCATTGCTACTGTTCCATATGTTTTCCCAAAAAATTAGCGGCAGTTTTAGAAATTGCACCAATTCCAATCAATTGGTCTTTTTCTCTTTTTTGTGTATAGACAACAACAGAACCTATGCAATCCCCATGACAAAGAATTGTAGCAATCGACTGACCTGCATAATTTTTTTCATCATCCGGTGTAATTTTTATAAAGTTTTTTCCATCGCCAACTTCTGTCACATTTCCTCTTCTATCAATAAAGCTTTGAATCTGTTCATCCAATACTTTTCCTTCATAATTTCTCTTTCCACTTCCTGCTGAAGCGATTACAAAATCCCTATCAGTAATACATACCAAATCTCCTGATGTCTGTGCCATGCTCTCTGCAAGTGTGCTTGCAAATTCGGCAAGTTCTCCTACCGGAGAATACTTCTTTAACATAATCTCACCCTCACGATTTGTAAATATCTCCATCGGGTCTCCTTCACGTATTCTCATGGTACGTCTAATTTCTTTTGGGATGACAATTCTTCCTAAATCATCAATTCTTCGAACTATCCCTGTTGCTTTCATATAAAAAATTCCTCCATTTGCATTTACTAAGTTTACACTAGTATTTGTAAATGGAGGCATTTTATACCTAAAAATATAATTTCTCTCATATATGTCATGTTTCATTACTTGAAACCACCTGCATTTAGGATACATTAACAATCTTACCGCTTTTTATCACTTTCACAATATTTAATGCTTTATCCAAAATTACCATATCTGCATCCCTGCCTGCTTTTAAAATCCCACATTGTTCTTCTAAACCTAATGACTTTGCTGACGTTTTCGTACACGATGTAATTGCCGCCTCCAATGGAATTTGCATTTCTTTTACTGCAATTTTAAAGCAATCATACAAATTACTCACAGAACCGGCAATTGTGCCATCTGCAAGGAACGCTTTCTTCCCCACTACTTTAACCGGCTGTCCACCTAACATGTAATCTCCATCGCATAAACCCGTTGCCATCATGCTATCGCTTATCATGCAGATTCTGTCTGCTCCAAACAACACAAACATAGCACGCACCATAGAAGGATGAATATGTACGCCATCACAAATCAATTCTACATAAACATCTTTATGGTCAAATGCTGCACCTACAATTCCCGGCTCTCTGTGACTAAATGCAGACATTCCATTCAACAAATGCGTTACATGCGTTGCCCCATCTTCAAAGGCTTTATGAGCAGTTTCATAATCTGTCACCGTATGTGCAAGAGAAATTACTGTCTCTTTACTAACTTCTTTAATAAATGCATTCTCTTCATCCTCCTCAGGTGCAACAGCCACCTGACGGATGAGATTTCCACATAGATTTTGCATTTCATGATAAAATTCCACATCAGGCTTACAAATATACGCACTATTTTGTGCACCCTTTTTCTCTTGTGAAAGAAACGGTCCTTCCATTGTAATGCCATGGATTTTACTGCCTTTTGTATTTTGGTAGCTACCTGCTGCCTTAAAAATACGTGCAAGTTCTTCCCTTGAAAGTGTCATTGTTGCCGGAGAAAGTGCGGTTATACCGTTTTTTAACTGATACTCCGTAATAGCATCAAATGCTTCCGGTGTTCCATCACAAAAATCAAATCCCACACATCCATGAAAATGAATATCCACAAAACCCGGTATTACATAACACCCCTCTGCATCAATAATTGGTTCTTTATAAGATAAATTGTTAACATCTTTTAATCCATTTTCTTCGCTATCAGAAATTCCAAACTTATTACAAGACAAATACTCCAAATCGGCTAACTCAGTTTCCTTTTCGTAAAAAGTTTCAAATTTATCATGAACCAAACTATCCAAATTCACTAACTCGAGTTCTTTTTCAAAGTTATAAATTTTCTCAATTTTCTCATCAACAACAACGACGTGTCCTTTTCGGAACACGCCGTCTTCGCCAAAAATATTTCCATTTTTAATTATCATTTTCTTACCAAACTTCTATAAATCTTGCGAATACTATTATTTAATATTTATAAACCAAAATTTCCTTATTAAGCTTAAAGATTATAAGTATGCTTTAATCTTAGAAAACGCTGCTTCATCTCCTGCAATAACTACGTTTGGATGTAACTGTAAAATAGAAGCAGGAACCTGTGGTGTAATCGGTCCAAAGAATGCTTTTTCTACGATATCTGCTTTATCTTCTCCACTTACTACTACAAGAATTTTTTTCGCACTCATAATTGTACCGATACCCATAGTATAAGCCTGTGTTGGAACTTCTTCTTTAGAAGCAAAGAAACGTGCATTTGCTTCGATAGTGCTCTGTGTTAAATCTACACAATTTGTACCTTTTACAAATACATCTGCCGGTTCATTGAATCCGATATGTCCATTGTGTCCCATACCAAGAAGCTGTAAGTCTACACCGCCTGTTGCTTCTACAATCGCATCGTATTTTTCGCAAGCTTCTTTTGCATCTGCAATTGTTCCATCCGGAACATATGTATTATTTACATCAATATTTACTTTGCTGAATAAATGATGATTCATAAAGTAATAATAGCTTTGGTCATTATCATGAGTAAGGCCTCTGTATTCATCCAAGTTTACGCTTGTAACTTTAGAGAAGTCTAAATCTCCTTTTTCGTAACGTTCTACAAGACATTTATAAGTTCCGATAGGTGTTGAGCCTGTAGCTAATCCTAATACGGAATTATCCTTGCTGATAAGCTGTGCACTAATTACATTCGCTGCTTTTCTGCTCATTTCATCATAGTCTTTTGCACATATAAATTTCATCATACCTTTTTACCTTACCTTTCACTGTGCTTCAATAACGGTCTCACAACCGATTATTGTATTTTTTAACAGAAATAAATTACCACTTACCTTGCATCTATGCAAGTAATTTTTCTCATTTTTTGCTTCCAAAATTTTTTTCTATTTTTTTCCATAAATTGAGCATTTTTAACAAAATATTAAAAAGGCACAAACATTTGCATACAACCTTCATCATATGTACTATTTATGCCTAATAAACCTCTTATTTCTATCCTTGGGTATAATTCCGTCGTGCCTCATAGCGTCTGCGTTTTTCCTCATACATGGATCTATCCGCATCTGCAATAAGCTGATTTAAATCTGCAATTTCTTTTGCTTTATATCCGGCTCCGCCTATACTTACACATAGCGTAAACGGATTCTCGCCTTTTTCATTTCGATTCTTTACAGATTTCTGAATAGCATTTATCACATTTTGAATTCGCCCTTCTTCTTCGTAACCTCCAAATAAAACAAATTCATCTCCGCCGTAACGCATCGCTAACATACTGCCATCTACATTTTCTTTTATGCAATCTGCCATTTCCTTGATAAGGTCATCACCTACATCATGACCTAATGTATCATTCACTTTCTTTAAACCATCGATGTCAAGAAACAGCAAGAACACATTTTTATCTTCATAAGACATTTTGTCTAACAAGCTCTTCGCTTCATAAAAGAAGCCTCCTCTGTTGTAAAGTTTCGTTAGTGCATCGTAACTCCACATATTATTGAGTCGGACAACTGCATCACTCAAAAGCATCCACTTACGAATATTTTCAAGGGAAACACCGATATGCATTACCCATGAATAATACAGACTATGCTCCAATGGAAGCTCAGAATTACCACTAACACAATAGCCATAGCAACAGTCTTGAAAGAAGATAGGGGTAATAATAAAGAAATTCCCTTGCGTGGCTTCCCGTTTCTCTTTTGGAAGTACCATTCCTTTTTCAAAATACCCACCTGTTGAAAATGTTTCATTTTCATAACTCAAGGTCAATTCCATTTTATCGGTGTACTCAGTATTTACTTGTAAAATATCAATGTTTTTGCCCATATTGGATTCAGGTAACATGAATACCTTGCTACTTTCGCACAAACACAGATAAAAACGGTCCAACTCAATTTGCTGCACATATTTTTTCAGAATATCTACCATTGTCTCCGGTCTGCTAAGTCCCGAAAATTCAGCCACCATATCCCTTACAATATCTGCAAGACGAAGCGTCATTGACCTATGCTCTACATAACGATTTTTCAACATTACCACATCAATGGACTTCTCTCTTTTGCAGCCACAACTTGCACGTGTTTCCAGTTTACATGGAACGATATGGTAGTCTGTTTCTTTTCCATCAATCAGCGCCAATGCTTCATATACGGATTTATAACCCACTTCATGCTGACTTTTACTTACGGAAGTAATTGGCGGAATGTTCAGTTGAGAAAGCTCAATATTATCAAAGCCCGCTATTGTAACATCTTCCGGTACACGATATCCCTTTTGTGTCAGCATCTCAAATGCACCCATTGCAATGCTGTCATTGGCACAGATAATATGCTTTGGACATTTTCCATTTTTCAAAAAATATTTTACAGCGTTACGACCACTTTCATTCTTAAACAAACCATTGAACACATGATTTTCCTGATATGGAATATTATATTTCTGCAACACATCACAATATGCCTGATATCTTCTGTCAGCCTCTTTATTTCCAATCGGACCACGTACATAATAAATTTCATTAGCACCATGTTGTCTTATAAAATGCTCAACCAGTTCATATTCCGCATCATAGCTGGATATCCCTATACAGCTCATACCTTCAACCTGACAATCTATTGTAACTGCCGGAATATTGCTTCTTTTTACAGCTTCTAAAACTCTTTCTACAGTCGGCAAATAATGAATCGTATTAATTGCAATAATAGCAGCATCAAACTTTGAGAAATCCGGCAATTCCATGATATGGTACGCACCTCGAATATTTTCTTCGTTGTCTCTTGAACTTACATAATTGGTAAAAATATACAGATTACTGTCTGTTTTTTTTCCGGCTTCAATCATGCCATTTACAATTTGCCGTTGGTTATCCAAGTTAATGGCACCCATTAATACTGCAATCTGTTTTCCCATTTATAAGCTCCTCTCCGCAATTCCTAATACACATAATTCCACATTGTATTCAAATATTGTACAATTTTTTTATTTTTATGTCAACGAATATATACGAAAATTTAACAAGTAGCGAAGCAGAACGCGAGTTACCGGACACAAAGGTATCTTTGATAGTGAAAGTCTTATGGAAATCAATTCGTTTTATATGCAGTATATTTAGAAATTGAATAGTACATAAAAACCCAACGTACTTTAGTTGTTGGAGTGTCAGTCAAACTGTGCTGCATAAAGTTTATAATAAGCTCCTCTTTTTTGCATCAACGTTTCATGCGTTCCCTGTTCCACCACATCACCTTTATCTACTACCAAAATCAAATCTGCATTTTGAATCGTAGAAAGCCTGTGTGCAATGACAAAACAGGTCTTATCTTTCATTAATTCACGCATAGCTTTTTGTATCTGGCGTTCCGTTCCGGTATCTACATTAGAAGTAGCTTCGTCTAAAATTAACATTTTAGAATTGTAAAGCATGGCTCTTGCAATCGTCAAAAGCTGTTTCTGACCCTTCGAAATATTTCCTCCATCCTCACTAATAACAGTATCATAACCGTTTGGAAGACGCATAATAAATGCATGGATGTGTGCCGCTTTTGCTGCTGCAACCACTTCTTCCATTGTAGCGTCTTCTTTGCCATATGCAATATTTTCAAAAATCGTGCCTTGAAATACCCATGTATCCTGAAGCACCATAGCATATGCTTTGCGCAAACTTTCTCTTGTAAGGTTTCGGATTTCTTTTCCATCCACCAAAATCTGCCCTGCATCTACATCATAAAAACGCATAAGCAAATTGATAATCGTGGTTTTTCCGGCTCCTGTCGGTCCTACAATCGCTACCAGCTTTCCTGCATCAGCTTTTAAGTCTAAATTATGGATAATCGTTTTTCCTTTGTCATATCCAAACGATACATTTTTTAATTCCACATCGCCTTTCACATCCATAAGTATCTGTGCATGCTCCACATCAGCCACTTCTTCCGGTTCATCCAACAGGTTAAACACCCTCTCAGCCGCCGAAAGTGCCGAATATAATTCATTCATAATGTTTGCTACTTCATTAATCGGTCCGGAAAACTTTCTGGAATATAAAATAAAGGATGAAATTTTGCCTAATGTAATCATATCCATCATAAATAATACAGAGCCAAACATCGCGGTAAGGGCAAGTCCGATATTGTTAATAAATCCTACCGTTGGTCCCATGGTCATCGCATGATATCCTGCCTCATAAAAAGCATCTGAAGCTCCCATATTGATTGCATCAAAGTTTTCCGCCACTTTTTCTTCGTATGCATATGCCATAATACTTTTTTGGCCGGAGAACATTTCTTCTACAAATCCGTTCATTTCTCCATATTTTTTGGAACGTTTGGAAAACAACGGCTGCGTTACCTTTCGAATACTCGTGGTATAAAACATAGCCGCAGGTATGGTAATAAAAGATACCAAAGCAAGCCATGGTGACAGATACACCATCATGCCAAACGAACCTGCTACTGTTACTACGCTTGTAAGGATGGCTACAATATCCGTTCCTAAGCAAGTGGATACCACATCTACATCATACGAAGCACGACTGATAATATCCCCTGCCTGGTTTTTATCAAAAAATCCAACCGGAAGTTTCATTAATTTATCAAAAATGTCCTTTCTCATCTTCTTTGCCACATAACGGCTGACATACATCATAATCATATTGATGGCAACCGTTATCACGGAAGAACTGACATAGACAAATAACATACGTTTTGCATAATAAAATACTTTGTCAAAATCTACTTTCCCTGCTCCTGCTGCGGCTTCGTTAATCGCATTTCCGGCAAGGCTTGGTCCTAAAAGTGCCAATATATTGCTGATAATGCAAAGCACAATGACAACTGCCATAATCCATTTATAACTTTCCAGATAGGCAATCATTTTGCGAAGCGTACCTTTTGTATCCTTCGGTTTTCTTCTTATGGAATCTCTAGCTGCCATGTACGTATTCCCCCATCTGTGTCTTATAAATTTCCTGATACATTGAACAATTCTGCAAAAGTTCTTCATGTGTTCCATAACCGATCACATGACCCTCATCCAACACCATAATATGGTCTAAACTCAAAATCGAGCTGATACGCTGTGCGATGATAATAGTAGTCGCTTCATTATGATTTTCCCTTATCGCACTTCGAAGTGCTGCATCTGTTTTATAATCCAAGGCACTTGAAGAATCATCCAAAATTAAGATTTCCGGTTTGGCTACTAATGCCCTCGCAATTAATGTTCGCTGTCTTTGTCCGCCACTTAAATTCGCACCATGAATGACCGCTTCATGTTCATAAGTATCTTCATATGCCTCAATAAATTCTCTCGCTTTTGCATCTTCTGCTGCACCACGAATATCTTCTAGTGATACTTTTCTTCCAAATGCAATATTTTCTTTTAATGTATCTGCAAAAATAACATCATTTTGGAATACCACACCAAATAGACGATGCAGTTCATCTTTGTCATAGGTACGCACATCTTTTCCATCAATAAACACATTGCCGTTTGTGGTATCATAAAAACGCATAAGAAGATTGATAATCGTAGTCTTTCCGGAACCCGTTGCACCGATAATACCCAAACTTCCGCCTTTTTTTATTGTAAAGTCAATATCATAAAGACACTTTTCTCGCTCTAAACCCGCAAATCCTCTTATTGGTATTTCTTTCTGTTCTGATACAGCACGTTCTTTCTCTGCCTTTTTTCCATACTTTTTATTGTTATCTTCTATATGTTTTTGGACAGAACATACCTCATTTGACTCCGTATCATAATTAAAATCTACATGTTCAAAGACAATATAGCCTTCTCTATCTGTTTTTGCCGCATCTCTTTCTGAAATTGGTGTCAATTCATCCGGTGCATCTACGACAGCCTGAATACGGGATGCTGATGCATTTGCTTTTGACATCATAAGAAAAATACGGTTTAATCCCATAACACCCATTAGAATCATGTTAAAGTATGTAAGAAAAGCTAAAATTACCCCTGGTTTGATTTCACCTGCATTCACACGATATGCTCCGATAATTACAACAAGTGTAAGCCCCACATTTAAAAACAAGGTCATAATCGGTCCAGGCATCGCCATAACTGTTCCTGCTTTTCTATCATTAGAAGCCATAGCTTCATTTACTTTTTCGAAACGTCTTTTTTCATATTCTTCTTTTGATAATGATTTTACCACACGAATTCCCGTAATATTTTCTCGCATGGTACGTACAATATCATCCACGCTCTTTTGTACTTTTTCATACAACGGAATGCCTTTAAATGACACAAAACATACCACAACAATTAAAATTGGTGCCATAATGCATAAAATCATAGCCAATCCCATATCCATTGTCATCGTTATGATAATGCCGCCAAATAAAAGCATCGGAGCTCGTACGCCCATTGCCTGTACGGACTGGATAAAATTTTGTACATTATAAGAATCCGAAGTCATGCGGGAAGTTAATGACGGAAGACCAAATTCATCCATTTGATTGCCGGAAAGATTGATAGTCTTCCAGAATAAATCCCTTCGGATTTCATAAATGCTGTTCTTTGACACTTTTACTGCCATACGGTTTGCATTTACATTAAAAGTTCTTGTCAAAATAGCAAGGAGTATCATTCCTATCCCCCACATAATGACATGTGCCATATTTTTTGTTGGTACTACATCGTCAATCATATGCTCTAACACATATGGCAAAAGCAATTCTCCAAAACTGCCCAGACATTTGATAAGCATGACCAATGCGATTGTATACCGATAATTTTTCAAATAGGAAAAGATAAACTTCATACTACATTCCTTTCTCAAGTCAAACGGATATTTTTATTAAGTGTTCACATTATACCATAATTTTGTATATATTTCAGAAACGTTTTTTCAAAAAATATTTTCAGTAAATAAAAAATGCCCTATATAACCCAGCCTTGCAGACTTTGATTATATAGAGCAAAATTTTTAATTTTTCGTTATATGGATATTCGCAATCCGCTTTGCTACTTGCTCATAACCGAATAACCGCATTTGCGGTTTTGGTTAAATTACTGCCAAAAGCTCTTTTAAAATCATATCTTCACTTTTTTCATCTGTTGCAATTACAACATCTGCGGCTTCTTCATAAATGCTTCTGCGACGTTCCATAAGCTCTGCAATATATTCCACATTCATATTGCCATTTAAAAGCGGACGGTTTGTACTATAACGCACCCTTTCAAAAATCGTTTGTGGTGTAGCTGTCAAAAAAACAATTTTCCCACTTTTTTTCATATTCTCCACATTCTGCTTCCGTAAAACTGCACCGCCGCCACAAGATACAACGACTCTTTTTCCTTGGCTGATACGCTCTATAAATGCACTTTCGATATCACGAAATCCTGCTTCTCCTTGTTTTGCAAAGATTTCATTAATCGTCATACCTTGTTCTGATTCAATGGTTTCATCCATTTCTATCAGTTCCATTTGAAGTTCTTGTGCAAGAATTCTTGCCATGGTGCTTTTTCCCACACCCATAAATCCAATTAAAAACACATTATTTGTTTGCATAAAAATTTTCCTTTATTTCATGAACCGGCATTTCTTCTCCTGTAAATAGCTTAAATGCAGCATAGCCCTGCCACCAAAGCATACCACGGCCACCGATACAAATACATCCGGCTTCTTTGGCATCACGAAGAAGTTTTGTTTCCTCCGGATTATAAACCGCATCTGTTACCACAAGTCCCGGACGAAAAGCAGACAAATCCTTTACTACGCTTTCATTATCCATCGGTGTCATGCCAACACAAGTCGCATTTGCAAAAATATCACTATCTTTGATTTCTGCTGTCAGTTTTTCAGTATCATTGATATCATAAAGATTTACAATACATTCGGGTACATGTTCTTTGATTTTTTCAATGGTCACTCTTGCTCTATCAAAACTTCTGTTAAATATCGAAATTTCTCTTATGCCATCCAACGCACATTGTATCTGAATGGCTGCTGCTGCACCACCTGCACCTGCAATTGTCATCTTTTTGCCTTTAATGTCAATTCCATGGTCTTTCAAATCCAAGATATATCCTTCTCCATCTGTAATATAACCTTTTAACTTGCCATTCTCATTGACAACCGTATTTACAGCCCGCATAATCTGTGCTGCCGGAGAGAGTTCATCCATATATTTTACGGCTTCTATTTTCCCCGGCATCGTTATATTAATCCCACGCATTTTAAACAGCTTCATGGCTTCTAATGCCTGCTTGATATCATGTTCTTTAATATCAAATGCTACATAAACATAATCCAGTCCCAGTTTTTCAAAACTGTAATTATACATTTCCGGTGACCCGGAATGTGCAATGGGTGAACCATATACAGCCAAAACTCCTGTGTGACCTGTGATTTTCTTTTTCATAATACTACATACTCCTTATACCTAAACCTCTTTTGGCGTATATTCAATACTGTCAAAATATCGGTTTGCCCGACGTTCTAACATAACTTTAATACCGGATGCCGACGGTCGATTCTGACTTCCATTTTCGTCCAACTCCATGCGAGGTGGGATATTAAATTCATCACAAATCCGCAGATATTCCTGCGTTGCCTGCTGAATCGGAATAAAACCTCCCGCTTTTCTCACATGCCCCCCTCCGGAACCAATGCCATCACAAATTGCCATAACCATTTCATTTGCCCGAATTTCTTCCACGCAACTTCTTACAGACAGCTTTACACCCGCTTCTAAAAGAGCAAAAACAACACATGAATCAATCGCATCTACTTCCAAAACCAAATCGCTGATAATACCCAGTACATTTGGGTCACATGGAGATGTTTTTACTAAACCAAAATTATATTTTTCTACATAATCCGTTCGCAGAAGTGCTGCTCCTGCAGTTTCAAGGTCATCTATGGAAATATTGGAATTACGTAATTTATGCATAATCCGATGGTCAAAATTTATCGTATCACGGAATTTCATATCCTCCATATGATAAATTTCTTCCATAAATCCCGTATCCATATAAAGACCATAATACAATGCCGTCGCAAGATATTTGTTTTTATTGACATCAAATCCCGCTTCTTTTAACATCTTCCAAACTAATGTACAGCAAGAACCTAACGTACTGTCTACTCTGTTTAATCGCGGCAATGGCTGTCCTACCATATGATGGTCAATAACTGCTACTTCCTGTGCCGGAAAACGAACTACGTTTCCCTCTCCATACTTGCAATCCACCGTAATTAATAATTCAGGCGGATTCATATATGCAACATACTCAATCGGAATACCCAATTCCCGAACAAGTAACACAAGATTACTTTTTCGAATGCGATTTCTGCCTCCGTAAACAAGCCTTACATCTTTTCCTTTTTCCTTGAAATAATACCAGAGTGCAAAACCGCTTCCAATTGCATCAGCATCCGGTGTATCATGGCATTGAATCACAATTTCATTATATGACAATAAATCCTCTAATTTCATATAGCTAACCTCTTATTTTAAATATGGGAAGAAAATGTCACTTTGCATTTCCCCATCAAACATATTGTTGTACTGTAACATTTTATATTTGGTAATCCACTCTTTTTCTTCCCCGGTTGCATCATCCAAATATTTGTAAGTTCCTTCTTCCAAAGAATAATATCCCTGTGAATTAATTGCCGGAACAACGTCCATCATATCCAATAAAAACTGATTATATGCCGGAATTTCCAAACCACTTCTTTCTAATGCCATGCTAACAAGATAATTTAGGCTTGTCATCTCTACTGTTTCTTCCGGTGTATCATAGTTTGTCCAGATAAAAAATGGAACGGTATACAAATCCTGTAATTCTTCTAAGGTAAGACCGGAAACACCTTTCCCATTCATCAGCTTGTAAAATTTACTGTTCAAACTTGGCTGATGGTCGCCAAAGAATACCACCATAACCGGGTCTTCCTGCTTTGCAAAGTAATTGATAAATTCTTCTGTCGCTTCATCCGTCTCCTTTACAAGAGAAAGATACTGATTTACATCTGCATAAGAGCGACCTAATTTATAATAATTCTCCGGAAAATTTTCATATGTTTCCTTAAAGCCACCATGGTTCTGCATTGTGATTGTCATAAAAAACAGATTTTCACTCGCAGTCCTGTTTTCGTAACGCTCAATGATTTTTCGATAATGTTCCCTATCGGAAATATATCTTCGTATCATTTGTGTCTCATCAAAATCTTCTATAAAATATGTTTCATCAAATCCCATTGTCGGATAAATCAAATGACGGCTCCATCCTGTATTATAATACGGATGCATTGCTATACAGGTATACCCTGCATTCTTCATATTCGAAACAATCGAAGTTGGTGTATCACTAATATACTGCTGATACACAACAGAACCTACCGGTAAAAATGCCATGGAATTTCCAGTCATAAATTCCCATTCACAATTGGAGGTCTTTGCCCCAAATACAGGAGAAAGTGCATAGCCTTTTACGGTATTTTCCTGTAAAGAGTCAATAAATGGCGTAAGCGGCTCATTCGTTTCAAGTTCTCCCAAAACACTTAAATCTGCAAATGATTCACTCATAATTACAATAATTGTTGGGTCTTTTTCCAGCGAAACTTCTATTTCACTCTTATGAACGCCTTCATATTCCGCCTCTAATTCTTCTATCAACTCTACTGTATATCCATCCGGTTCAGAAACAAAACTATCTCTGGCACTCAGAATAAAATTCAAAAGATATCCATTGCGATAGGTTCCTTTTTTCTCCCATGTCTCCGTATTGGTTTCATATGTATACAAAGATACCACAATCCCAATTAACACCACCGACAATGCACTAATCAACCGCATATATCCCGGCTTTTTAAAAGATACTTTAAACTTTCTGACAAGAGCATAATATAACAATATCCCAAAGATGACATAACATCCTCTGTCACTTAATTCAATCTTATAATTACTTGCTACGCTAAGTCCTGTTCCAACGGAACGCAAATCCGGAAAAATAAATTCATTTTCTCGAAACAGATATACATAATAGTTTACAAACGATAAAATCATAAGCCCTGTATGGCTGATAACCGTTGTAATTTCGGGTTTTTTCACAAGAATTAACAGGATAAAATCAAGTGCCAAAACACATAAAATATTCAAAACCCACTTTAATGCTTTTAGTTTTACAAATAAGTCGGGCTCTAACAATAAATACTGTACGGAGTACACCGTAAAGATGGATTGTATTGCAAATAATAACAATGTCCAAACCCAGGGGAGCTTATCACTCATGGTAACTTCTGCTGACAATAAAAATAAATAAATTGCGGCAAATCCAATCAGCACCCCTACATGAAACTTCACTATTTGAAACAATACAATGGCAAAAATCATAATTACCAAGTATCGTATTAATTTTTTCTTATCTAATTTAAATCCTACTCTCATGTTATTTTCCAAAGTATTCTTCTATATTTTTGGCTACTAATGCAACCAAACGATTTCTAGCCTCAATGCTTGCCCATGCGATATGTGGAGTAATCACTAATTTTTCGCTATTTTTAATAAATCGAAGTGGATTTTCTTCACTCATTGGCTCTTTTGAAAGCACATCTAAACCTGCTGCTGCAATCTGTCCGCTATTCAATGCATCTGCCAATGCCTGCTCATTAATAATCGGACCTCTGCCTACATTAATAAGAATGGCTGTATTTTTCATTTTTTCAAAAGCAGACATATTCATAAGTCCTTGTGTATTTTCATCTAATGGTGCATGAATGGAAACAATATCGGACTGTGCCAAAAGTTCTTCAAATGATACTCTTTCATAATCCGGATTATTATTTTTACCGGAAGTAGAATAATAAATTACCTTACAGCCAAATAATTTAGCAATATCCGCCACTCTGCGACCAATCGAACCTAATCCGATAATTCCCCATGTCTTTCCATATAATTCATGGAATACATTTGCAAAATGGGTAAATGTTACATCGTTTACATATTTTTCGTTCTTTACATAAGCATCGTAATAACTCAGTTTTTCCAAAAGGAAAAAGAGCATTGCAAATGTATGCTGTGCTACGGTTTCTGTGGAATACCCTGCCACATTACGCCATGCAATATTTCGTTTGTCTAAATATTCTTTATCAAGGTTATTTGTTCCTGTTGCCGTTACACACACCAATTTTAAATGGTCTGCCCCACCAATGGAAGATTCATTTACCTCTACTTTATTTACAATTACTACATCCGCATCTTTGGTACGTTCATAGGCTTCTTCCTGCGTAGAATAATCGTACTTTTCCAATTCGCCTAATTTTTCAAGGCAGTTTAAGTCAATATCATCACCTATTGTTTTTGAATCTAAAAAAACTATCTTCATTTTCAATTTCCCCCTGTTGTATAATTTCTGTACTTAAAATACTTTTAGTAAAGCGGATATTCGCAATCCACTTTACTGCTTGCTCAAATCATTCAAAAGCTACAATTATACTTCATTGTACTTCTTTTCGGATGATATTTCAATAATTGGAACTATATTTTCCCATAAATGCAGAATTGTTACTGTTCACACATAAACAGTAACGAATTGGCTTTGGAGACTCCTTCATTTTCTAAAACTTAATTTTTTATATAAAATGCCGATATAATACATAAGTATAAATTTTCTAACTATAAAACACAATCCTCGATACATTATCCTACTACATAAAATAACACAGAAATAATAAAAGGAGAATTTCAATGGCATCTGTAGAATCAAGCGGAATCAGTTTAACCTCTGATTTTTTCATGAAAAACTTTTACAAAAATAATAGAAATGCATTTAAGACTTCTACCCGAAGCGATTATACACAAAAAGAACTTTCTTACGAGGATTCACGAGCATTAAAACGAGCATTGCAAAAATTAGCTTCTTTTGATTATGAAGAAGAAGAAAATGGTGATAATATTGTAAGCACTATTAAGGCTTTTGCTGAAACTTATAACAATGCCCTTTCCTCCACCAATTCGGATGACGCAGACACTTACCGACAAAATCGACAGCTTAAAGCCTTATCCAAAAAGTATGCTGGTGAACTGGAAGATATCGGAATTAGTATTGAAGAAGATGGTTCCTTCAGCATTAGTGAAAATATCTTAAAATCATCTTCTTTTGAAGAAGTAAAGAAAGTTTTTTCGAAAGAATCTGATTATATGAACAAATTAAAAACTATCGCCCGTCGTATGCATAGCACTTCTTATGATGAAATTTATGCACAAATGACCGGAGCCGGTGGACAATTAAATATTGTGCTTTAATCTTAAAAATTATCATACTGCTACAAATATAAATGTTATACATATTTATATTTGTAGCTCATAATAAATATGTGGCTTTGTACGCCCTGTTTTGCCTACTCAAAATGAAGCATCTGTTCAAGTTCTTCTCTTTTTGCCACTACCGAACCCTGTATCATCGCAGTACTTCCACCACCACGGGCATTTAATTTTTCTTTTAATGCCTTTGCAATTTCACGACAATCTATTGTTTTGCTGCCTATGATAAAATTATATCCCTCTTTATCACTTCCTACAAAAATACCGCAAATACCTTCATGCGATTCCATCAGTTTATTTACAGTATTTCGCATAACGGGTGTCTCCAAATCCGCTTCAAACAAAACCACATCTCTTTGCTCTGCCGGAATTTGGTCTATCTTATTTTCCATAAGAAGCTGTTTTGCATTGCCAAGCTGCATTTTTAAATTCTGTGTCTGTGTTTTCAATTTCGCTACATTTTCACTTAACATTTCCTGATTTGTGGTAAGAATTGCAGATAATTCAGCAATAATTTTAGATTTTTTTCTATATTCATCCAATGCACGGAATCCACATAAAAAGCTGATACGCACACCACCTTTATAACTTTGTACAGATTGAATCTTAAACATTCCAATTTCACCCGTACGATATACATGCGGTGCACAGCAGGCACACACATCATATCCTTCTATTTCCACAATACGAATCGCTCCGTCTAATTCTTTTTTACTGCGATATTCCAATTTTGCCAGTTCTTCTTTTGAAGGGTATCCCGTTTTTATTTCCACATTTGCAATAATGGCTTCATTGACTTTCCATTCCAATTCTTCCAATTCATCCTGTGTCAGCATACCGTCAAAGTCCATCGTGACAATCTGATTACTTAAGTGAAAACCTACATTCTGATAACCAAAATATTTATAGACCAATCCTGAAAAGAGATGTTCCCCACTATGTTGCTGCATATTAAAAAAACGATGTTGCCAATCTATTATTCCGGTTATGGTTATTCCTTCTTCTATAGGTTCATTTACGATATGAATAATCGTATTATCCTTTTGAATCTGCACATCCCATACCTCTGCTTCTCCTAAAGTCCCCTTATCCGGAGTTTGTCCGCCTTCCTCCGGAAAAAAACAGGTTTGGTCTAAAATAATCTCATATCCCTTACGTGTATCTTCTTTTTTTCCAAAAATGCCCTCCTTACATGAAAGTACCACCGCTTCAAACGTGGTTTGGTATGCATCCTTATCATAAAGTTTTATGGTTGCCATCTTAGTTCTCCTATTTTAAATTTTAAAATTTTTATCAAGTGTTCACATGATATCTCACGGCATATGTTCTCACTAAATTCCCATTTCGCTTTGCTCATGCTCATTAAGTGTTCACATTATACCATTTTTTTTAATCTTAACATATTCTTAAAGTGTATTTTTGAAACATTTGTGCTAAACTATTGTTATTGTACAATCGGTTTCCAGTAACAAGTAAAAATCCATACAAAATTTGCTTCGCAAATGGATTTTCACCTGCAAAATTCACGTTTTTATACGTACTTAGCAGTAAATGCTACGTACTGTCTGTACAATAACAAACGATCGAATCTTGATGCTCAAAAGAGAAACCTGTTTTAGGAGGATTTATGACTGAAAAAAATAATCTAAAAAAGTACCGTTTTCTAATTTTAATTCTATCTGTTATCATTCTTGCTGTTTTAACCATCGCTATCGGAAAGCCGTTACTTGCTTTTGTTTCCGAACCGGAAGCATTTCGTGATTGGGTTGCATCAAAAGGTATCTTAGGAGCTTTCGTATTTATGGGACTTAATATCTTACAAGTATTTTTAGCCATTATTCCGGGCGGTCCTTTTGAAATCGGGGCAGGTTACGCATTTGGCATTCCTTTGGGAACTTTTCTTTGTGATGTTGCCATGACAC
Source organism: uncultured Lachnobacterium sp. (assembly GCA_937889225.1). Classification (GTDB taxonomy): domain Bacteria; phylum Bacillota; class Clostridia; order Lachnospirales; family Lachnospiraceae; genus Roseburia. The sequence continues at coordinate 35,133 of CALAST010000038.1, forward strand.
TTGGAGGCATGATTAATTTTCTGCTTGTCCGAAAATTTGGCATGCGTTTTATTGAGCTGTTTACCACCCGTGAAAAAATTGAATCCGTAAAATTTCTAAAATTAAATAAAAAATCCACCAGCCTGTTATTTTTATTTTTCCTGCTTCCGGGAACTCCAAAAGACTTACTCTGCTATGCTGTGGGGCTTACGAACATCAAACTTTCCACATGGACAATCATTAATTTTGTAGGGCGTTTTCCTGCGATTTTATTATCTGCCATGAGTGGAAGTGCTTTAGGTAAACAGCGTTATGAAATTTTTATTATTGCAATGGCTGTTATTCTCGTATTTTATCTGTTAGGCGTATTTTTATATAACAAACATAATAAAGCGACAGAAACGGTTTCTTGACCATGAAAAAATGTTATTCGCTCTATAAATCAAACATTTAAACCTGCTTTTACTATTTTCTTGTGAATGCAAAACAAATTCCCCTACTTTATACGCAGAAATATATCGTAGGGGATTATTTTCAAAAAATCAGATGATGGAACTTCTCATTTTTTACAGAAAAGCTGACACTCAAAACTTTCTTTTACTGCTTTCTTCCTAATGAATCTCTACATACTGCTGAGAAATTTTATAATTACATCATAATTTTGGGGCTTATGTGGAAACGTACAATTGGAACAATCTTTTATTTGTTTTCCATTTACTTCGATATAGGTTGGATTTCCTAAACAGTAAAACAAAATGTAGAAAATTTGATACTTTCTATATTTCTACCCTTACTGTTAGGTTTACCACAAAATCCGTTCTAACTATTCTCTTAATAAACATTCTTTTTATCAAGTCTTTGGCATAGTCTCCCAGATTCCGCTACGTTTTCTTTTTTCTCCCTATAAGCAACAGACGTATCATCTCTTGGTCATACTTCCTGCCTTATAAGAAGTGTTAACCAATCTGTTTGAAAGTCGTGAAGTACTCGCTTATGTTACAAGTAG
>CALAST010000039.1 GCA_937889225.1 uncultured Lachnobacterium sp.
GAACTTCTTCCAAAACGTATGGATAAAACATATTTCAACTGGACAGACAATATTCGTGACTGGTGTATTTCCCGTCAGCTTTGGTGGGGACATAGAATTCCTGCGTACTATTGTCCGGAATGTGGGGAAATGGTAGTTGCTCACGAAAATCCAAATACTTGTCCAAAATGCGGACACAATGGAATGGAGCAGGACCCGGATACACTCGATACATGGTTTTCTTCTGCACTTTGGCCATTTTCAACATTAGGCTGGCCGGATAAAACAGAAGATTTGGAGTATTTTTATCCAAATGATGTATTAGTGACAGGATATGACATTATTTTCTTCTGGGTTATTCGTATGATTTTCTCCGGATACGAACAGATGGGCAAAGCACCATTCCATACCGTATTATTCCACGGACTTGTTCGTGACTCAAAGGGTCGCAAGATGAGTAAGTCTTTAGGAAATGGTATTGACCCACTCGAAGTAATTGATAAATATGGTGCAGATGCACTTCGTCTGACACTTATTACAGGAAATGCACCTGGTAACGATATGCGTTTCTATTGGGAAAGAGTAGAAGCTTCCCGTAATTTTGCAAATAAAGTATGGAATGCATCTCGTTTTATTATGATGAATTTAGAAGGAATGGAAATTACAGCTCCATCTATGGATGAACTGCATGCATCCGATAAATGGATTCTTTCTAAAGTAAATACATTAGCAAAAGATGTAACGGAAAACATGGATAAATTTGAACTGGGTATTGCTGTACAGAAAGTATATGACTTTATCTGGGATGAATTCTGTGACTGGTACATTGAAATTGCAAAAGTACGTACTTACAAAAAAGAAGATGCTGTTTCTGCAAATGCGGCACTCTGGACATTAAAGACGGTATTAGCAGAAAGTTTAAAGCTTTTACATCCGTTTATGCCATTTATTTCCGAAGAAATCTTCTGTACATTACAGTCCGAAGAAGATACAATTATGTTGTCTCAGTGGCCTGTTTATAAAGAAGAATGGAGCTTCCCGACAGAAGAAGCTGCAATTGAACACTGCAAGGACCTTGTAAAAGGTGTTCGTAATGTTCGTACAGAAATGGATGTTCCGCCATCAAGAAAAGCAAAACTTTTTATTGTTTCGGAAGATGCAGCACTTTGCGATACATTTGAAGATAACAAAGAAGTTTATGTAAATCTTGCATTTACAAATGGAATTACGGTTCAGGCAGATAAAAATGGCATTGAAGATAATGCAGTATCAATTGTAATTCCGGGTGCAGTAGCTTATTTGCCATTAGAAGACTTAATTGATTTCCAGAAGGAAAAAGAACGTCTGATGAAAGAAAAGGAAAAACTCACCAAAGAACTTGCTCGTTCTAAGGGAATGCTTTCCAATGAACGTTTCTTAAACAATGCAAAACCGGAAAAAGTACAGGAAGAAAAAGATAAATTAGCAAAATATGAACAAATGATGGCTCAAGTAGAAGAACGACTTGCACAGATGTAGTATTTAGTGGTATACTCTATAATAATGATAGTAAAGTTGGGGTGACTATGGATACTACGTTAAATATTAAGCCGCGTGTGAGAATTGCATATGATGAAATGGAAGCGTTTTTAACGCTTCCGGAGCCGTTGGTGCCGAATGAAAAATATGAGATTGCAGATGTAATAAAAGAAGTAGAAGCAGCAGGCATTCGTTTCGGCTTTCAAAAACAAAAAGTTGAACAAATGCTTGCAGGCAAAATTTATAATGTCGAATGGAAAATTGCAGAAGGAGTCAAGGCTATTGATGGAATTGACGGATTCTATGATTTTAAGTTTGCTACAAATTTAGACCGTAAGCCAAAGACGAAAGAGGATGGTACAGTAGATTATTGGAGTGTGCATGCTATTGAAGTCGTAAAGGCAGGGCAAGTAATTGCTATCTATCATGATCCGGTAGAGGGTAGCAATGGTATGACTGTAAAGGGAAAAATACTTCCGGGAAAGAAAGGACGACCATTGCCGGCTTTAACGGGCAGGGGCTTTGAGCGTTCCCAAGATAATAGAACCTATATTGCATCTATAGATGGTAAAATTGATATGCAGAAAACTCGCATTATGATTTCTCCTGTATATGAGGTGCAAGGAGATGTAGGGTTGAAAACCGGAAATATTGATTTCAGAGGCGACGTTATTATCCATGGAAATGTTCCAGCAGGTGCAGTTGTAAAAGCAACCGGTTCCATTACGATTGATGGAACAGTGGAAAGCAGTATTATTATCGCAAATAAGGATATTATTATCCGTGGAGGTATGTTAGGCGGTGGTAAAGGGCTGATAACAACCAAAGGTTCTTTAAATGTGAAGTTTATTGAGCATGCAGAAGTAAAAGCAGAAGGTAGTGTTACAACCGATTCTGCTATAGATTGCCATATTGTCTCCAATGATAGGGTGATTATGCAAGGCAAACGTGCCAGCATTATTGGTGGTACCGTTTATGCTGCAAAAGGTGTAGAGGCGTATAACTTTGGTAATTCTTATGGTATTAAGACAGAAATATATACCGGAGTGAATAGAGAAGTAAAACAACAGCTTATTAATTTTGAGAAGAATATCATGGAAGCAGAAGATATGATTAACAAAATTAATGTTGGTATTAAGCAAATTGATGATGTCGGAGCAGAAACAGGGCAGGATATGAGAAATGACCCAAGACGTGCGGCATTGCTTCGTACTAAGATTTTAAAACAGGCGGATTTAGCAAATTATAAACAGCAAATGAGCCAGTTGCAGCCGCTTTTGGAATGTGCCCATAATGCATCTATAAGAGTATTTAATAAAGCACATCAGGGCGTTATTGTGGGTATCAATGATTCGACGCTAAATCTTGAAGAAGAACGAGAAATGGTAGCATTTTCGGAAAGAGATGCAAAGATTGTTATGTATTCTTTAAGAGGCGAAGTTATTATGTAAGAGGTATATATTTTCAGTAAAAAATAGGGTAGGAAATTAAATGATTAATTTTGAAGATGAATTAAAAAATTTTAAACCGTCACTTGAAGTAGAAGAAGCAGAATCTGCAATCTATAATCATGATTTAACGGATGTTACAGATATTCTGAGCGAAATGATTCGTGATATAAAAGGCGGAAATCAGTTGTAATCAGGAATGCTTGAATAGTGAGTATCAGTTTTAGAATGAGAGGAATGGAATGATTTGTTATAACTGTGGCTTCGAAGCAGGAAAAAATATAATCTGTCCTAATTGTAATGCGGATTTATCTGTTTTTCAAAGGGTAATCCGCATTTCAAATGCCTATTATAATGATGGGCTGAAAAAGGCAGAAGTAAGAGATTTGTCAGGAGCAATCATTAGTTTAAAGAAATGTTTAAAGTTTAATAAATATCATACGGATGCAAGAAATTTGCTTGGTCTTGTTTATTATGAAATGGGCGAAGTAGTGGATGCATTAAGTGAGTGGGTAATCAGTAAAAATTATCAGCCTAAAGATAATGCTGCAAGCCGATATTTAGAGGAAATACAAAAAAAGAAAAATCAATTAGAAGCGGCAAACCAAACAATAAAAAAATACAATCAGGCACTTATGTATTGTAACCAAGGCAGTCGTGATATGGCGATTATTCAATTAAAGAAAGTGCTTTCTTTAAATCCGAGACTGGTAAAAGCACATCAGTTATTAGCACTTTTGTATTTACAGGATAATAAGTTGGAATTAGCCAAGAAAACATTGCGAAATGCCGGAAAAATTGATGCAAACAATACAACAACGCTTCGCTATTTAAAAGAAGTAAACGCCCGCTTAAAGGCAAAGGATAAAGGTGGAAAGAAAAAGAAATCAAATGACGATTTGATTTCTTATCAAAGCGGAAACGAAACGATTATTATGCCAAAGCGTTTTCAAGACACGGCATTTGGTTTAACAATGGCATATGTGGTCATTGGATTAATTGTAGGTGCGGCAGTTACCGGATTTTTGATTGTTCCGGGTGTGCAGTCAAAGGCGAAACAGGAAGCAAAAAATCAGATTGTATCTGCAAATGATACAATTTCTTCCAACCAACAGATTATTAGTCGTTTGGAGACGCAGATTGCAGAATTGCAGGGACAGATTACGGAATTGCAGGAAAAAGAGCAAGACCCGAAGCAGATTGAGTCTTATGAGGCGTTAATTAATGCTTATGTAGCCAATGAGGCAAAGGATTATGTGGCTGCCGGCAGTTATTTGGATAAAGTACAGATGCCGCATTTAAGCGAAACTATGGTAAATATTTACAATACGTTATCAGCATCTGTGATGGAAAAGTATCATATGGAATTGTATACGGTTGGATACAGCAATTATTCATCCGGTAATTATGCCGCAGCGATTGAAAATCTGGCAAAGGTTGTGGCAGTTAACCCTGCATTTAACGATGGATATGCATCTTACTATTTGGCACAGTCTTACCGAAAGAATGGGGATATTACTTCGGCACAGCCACATTATAAATATGTAATTGACAATTATCCGAAAACAGAGCGTGCAAGGACAGCAAAGAATTATATTGTTGAAGAATAGTTTAACAGAAAATGCGATAAAAGTTGTTCGGTTATAAACAGGTAGGGAAAGTGGATTGTGAATATCTGTTTGAACAATAAATATTACAAAAGACGTAAGAGTGAATTCTTGCGTCTTTTTATTATTGAAAATTTATTTCCCACTTTTTCAGGGATGGAGAACATTAGGGTATGAATTGGAGAGCGTGGAATTTTGAGTATCTGCTACATATAGCTTGGAAAGGAGATTTTATGGAAAAGGAAATTTTGGAGCTTTCTTACAAAAGAGAGGGAACGACACTTTATTATCAGATGCCAAAAGAGTTAGACCATCATGTTGCACAACGATTGTGCAGGGAGTTAGATAGTCTGATAGAGGTTTATCAAATTAAAGAATTGATTTTGGATTTTTCCAATACAGAATTTATGGATAGTTCCGGAATTGGAGTTGTTATCGGAAGGCAAAAAACGATGAAATTTCATCAAGGAATTTTATATGTGGAACATTTGGGAGCACGTGTAGTGACAATTTTTAAAGCAGCGGGATTGTTTCAGATTGTAAAAGTGAAAGGGGAAGAAGCATGCAAATAATAACAAATCAGGTAGAAATGAAATTTGATGCAAAATCGATAAACGAAAGTTTTGCAAGAATGGCAGTAACTGCATTTATGGCAGATATGAATCCGACATTGGATGAAATTGAGGATGTAAAGACAGCTGTTTCCGAGGCAGTTACGAATGCAATTATTCATGGATATAATGATGAGGAAAAGCAGGTGGAAATGCTTTGCAAAAGGGAAAATAATAAACTTACAGTAATTATTGAAGATGCAGGCGTGGGTATTGCAGATGTAGAACAGGCAAAACAGCCGTTTTACACAACAAAACAAGAGGAAGAACGTTCCGGTATGGGATTTGCATTTATGGAAGCGTTTATGGATGAAATGGAAGTGACTTCGCGAATTGGCATTGGGACAAGGGTTGTTATGGTTAAGTACATAGAAAGGGAAAATGACAGGTAGTGTCATTACAAAGGAGAAAGATTGGAGAGCATCCATTGAAAAGGCACAAAAAGGTGATAAAGAGGAGAGGGATGCATTTATTACGGAAAATATCGGTTTAGTATATATGGTATTAAAACGTTTCAAAAACAGAGGACATGACATGGAAGATTTGTTTCAGATTGGCGTAATTGGGCTTATGAAAGCTGTCGATAAATTTGATACAGCAACAGATTTTTCTTTTTCTACTTATGCAGTACCTATGATTATTGGGGAAATTCGCAGGTTTTTAAGAGATGACGGAATGCTTCATATCAGTCGTAAAATCAAGGATGATGGGATAAAAATTGCAGCAGCTAAGGAACGAATCAGTAAGATGTATCAAGGAGAGCCTACCATGGAAAAAATCATGGAAGAAACAGGACTTACATATGAAGAAATTTTGGTTGCAATAGAAGCAGCGGCTGATGTAGAATCGATATATAGACCTATAGGGAATGGGGAAGATGAGCATGCGTTTGTATTGGCAGACCAGCTTATGGATACCAAAGCCAAAGAGACAGATTTAATTAATCAAATAACGGTAAAGCAAATGTTGGAAAGTTTGGAGAATAAGGAACGAAAATTGATAGAATTGCGTTATATGGAAGGAAAAACACAAAGCGAAAGTGCAAAAATTCTTGGAATGAATCAAGTGGCAGTTTCACGATTGGAAAAGAAGATTTTGTTGCATTTGAGGAAACAATGTTAAAGTAGGGGAGACGATACTTACTATTTGAGAGAGTACAAATCAGATAAGATTAGTGCTTATCTTTCAATAAAAATTTTACTTACAAAAAAAGTAAGAAAATGTTAAAATTATATATGGAACTGCTTGTTAAGACCTGTTACGCATTGTACTTACACAGCGTAACAGGTCTTTGTTTAATATGGAGGTAACTATGTTTGAAACAGGTAATTTTGTAGTGAATGCAACGAATGGTATTTGTGAGATTACAGATATTGTGAGTATGGAAGTAGCTGGTACAAAAAAAGAGTATTACCTTTTAATACCGGTGGAAGAAAAGAATGCCAAAGTCTATATTGTAGTAAATGGTGCAGAAAATAAAATTCGTTTGGTTATGACAAAGGATGAGGCAATGGAGTTGGTTAAGGAAATTCCAAATATTGAAGAAGCATGGGTGGAAAATGAAAAAGAACGTGAACGACTTTATAAAGAAGCCATCGCAAGTCGTGACCCAAAGCGTTTGGTAGCAATTATTAAGACACTTTATAATCGCTGTAAAGAAAGAACCGATGCAGGGAAAAAGAGTACGGCGGTTGATGAGCGATATTTTAAATTAGCACAAAATCAGCTTCATGCAGAATTGGCATTTGCGTTAGGGGAGGAAAAGAAGGACATAAAACAAATTATTCAGACACATGTGAAGTAGAGTCAAAGCCCTATCTGGCACACTGCGAGGGGGCTTGCGTGTTACTGGTCATGTGTGGACAGTAACGCTTGCGTTGATGTGCATAAGGAATATATGGAAAATGGGTTGCAAAAAGAAGTCCAAAAGGGTAGAATGATAAATAAAAAGGAGAAACAAAAGATATGAAATTGAAAAAATGTTTAGTAATGTTATTGGCATTTTCCATGCTTACCTGTGTGACAGCATGCGGAGGGAATGATGACGAGAATGTAAAAGGCAGTATCTCGTCAAATGATGAAAATGCATCAGACACCGAACAGGAAGTAGAACTTTCCTTAGGAAAATCCGAAGGCAGCGTTTACCAAAGCACATTTATGGGTCTGGGATGGAACTTGCCAGAAGGCTGGCAATTTCTTTCCGAGGAAGAAATGCAGCAGATGAATGAAGCTGTTATTGACATGATGGATGAAGATATAGCGGCTCAGCTTGAGGAAGGTGCGGTATTATGTGATATGTATGCATTCGCACTCAGCGGAGATACAATTAACATTCAGATTGAAAAGCTTCAAAACGTAACGTCCATTCTTTTGGATGAAGAAAGTTATGCAGAACTTTCCATGCAAAACACAAAAGAAGCCTTTACACAAATGGGCTATACAGATATAACAATGGAACAGTCAACTGTGACGATTGCAGGAGAGGAGCACGTTGCAATTGATGTGTCGCTTACTTATGATGGCGTAGTATTATACGAAAAGCTGGGATTAATCAAAGTGGGCAATTATATGTGTGTAATTACAGCTGCATCTGTTACACCAGAAGGATTAGATACCATGTTTGCAAATTTCTATGCACTGGAACAATAACCGTTTATATGAAAACGAACCCTTATGGGTTCGTTTTTCTTTTTGGAATTTGTTCATTTATAGTTAAATCGTTGTTTTTTATTCTAATGCACCTGCAACATCTTTCAGTAATTTTCGAATTGGCAGATTCTGTGGGCAATGGCTTTCGCATAAACCACATTCTATGCATGCAGATGCCTTTCCGTTACCTTCGGAAGCATGTTTATAGCGGTTTTTATCCATACCGGTTTGTGTTCCCTGAAGCTGTTTGTGGCGGTTGTAGATTTTGAAATATTCCGGAATGGCAATCTGCATTGGGCAGTCATCCACGCAGTAGCGGCAGCCGGTACAAGCAATTGCAATGTCATTTCGAATTGTTTCTGCTGCTTCTAAAACAAGTTTCATTTCTTCTTCGTTCATTGGAACAAAATCTTTCATATAGCTTAAGTTATCTGCAACTTGTGCTTCATTGCTCATGCCGGAGAGTACCATTACGACATGTTCAAGGGAAGCTGCAAAACGAACTGCCCATGAAGCGATGGAGGCATCCGGTGCATATGCTTTAAAGCGTTTTTCTACTTCCGGATTTACTTTTGCTAAAGCTCCGCCTTTTACAGGCTCCATGATGAGCACTTTTTTTCCGTGTTTTACGGCAACTTCATAGCATTTTCTGGATTGCACGTTGTCATCTTCCCAATCTAAATAGTTAATCTGGAGCTGTACATATTCTACGTCAGGCTGTTCTGTGAGAATCATATCTAAAACTTCTGCACTATCGTGGAAAGAAAAACCAACATGTTTTATTTTGCCTTCTGCTTTTTTTTGGAAAGCAAATTCAAAGGCTTCAAAGTCTTTTGCTTTTTGGTAAGATTCTTTTCCTAATGCATGGAGCAGGTAAATGTCAATATAGTCCACACCAAGGCGTTCGAGTTGGTCATCGAAAAATTGTGGCATATCTTCTTTTTTATCAATCATAAATAAAGAGAGTTTATCGGTTATTGTGTAATTTTCTCTTGGGTAATGTTTTACAACAGCTTCCCGAAATGCAACTTCGCTTTGTTTTCCGTGGTATGGAGCAGCGGTGTCAAAGTATGTAAATCCATTTGCTAAAAATGCATCTGTCATTTCTTTGGTTCTTGTGATATCAATAGAAGTATTGTCTTTTTCGTCTGTAAGCGGAAGACGCATCATTCCAAATCCTAATTTTTTCATGTTTTTTCCTTCTTTCCCTAAATTTTATTATGGTTCATAGTGTTATTTATTATATGATTGAACCATATCTATTTTCTGAATAGATAACTATAATTGAGTAAATTTTGAAAATTGCACAAATACATAAAATAAATTCCATATAACATTAGTTGTTTCCCATAAAATATAGTTTGTTATTTTATGCACTTTGTATAAAATTAGGTATTTGCTCATTTATAGATATATAACATATTTTACCTTGTCTATTCTTTGTATGCAAGTAATTTATTTTAGACATACTAGGTATTGCGTTGAAGAAGAAAGTTTTAAAAGAGAGAGTAACTCTACAAACATAAAAACTATCAATAATGAAGCGAGGTTCAACAGATAATGTGAAATATGAGGTGAGAAAATGCATTCCGTATGGTTAGAAACGGCAGCTTTGCCAAAATTTGAACAATTAGAAAGAAATAGAAAAACTGATGTTTTAATTATTGGTGGAGGCATGGCGGGGGTGCTTTGTGCGTATCTGTTAAAACAAAAAGGGGCAGATGTGTGTCTGGTTGAGGCTAATGAAATCTGTAGTGGAATTACAAAAAATACGACAGCAAAAATCACTTCACAGCATGGGCTTATATACTACAAAATGCTGCGGAAATTAGGGGAGGAAAAAACGCGAATGTATCTGGATGCGAACCAGAATGCATTGCAGGAATATCGGAAGTTAAGCGAAAAGATAGATTGCGATTTTACAGAAGCAGATGCATATGTGTATTCTATTTGTAATCGTCAGATTTGTGAAAGAGAGGCAGATGCGTTAGGACGTTTGGGCATAAAAGCGGAGTTTTTAGAAAAAACAGAATTGCCGTTTACAGTAGCGGGTGCGGTGCGTTTTCCAAAACAGGCACAATTTCATCCGTTAAAATTGATTGCAGAAATTGCAAAGGATTTACCCATTTATGAACATACAAAGATTAAGGAATTGTGGGAAAATATTGCAATAACTGACCATGGCTATATTACGGCAGACAAAATGATTGTGACAACGCATTTTCCGTTTTTAAATACACATGGCAGTTATTTTTTAAAGATGTATCAGCATCGTTCTTATGTGATTGCCTATGAAAATGCACAGGAAATGAAGGGCATGTATGTAGATGAGGCACAAAAAGGAATGTCTTTTCGAAGTTATAAGGATTTGCTTTTGATTGGCGGTGGAGACCATCGTACCGGAAAAAAAGGTGGAAATTGGGAAGAATTAGAAAAGTTTGCAAAGAAATATTATCCAAATGCAAAAGAACAGTATCGATGGGCAACACAAGACTGCATGACATTGGATGGCATTCCTTATATTGGACATTATTCTGCAAAAACACCAAACTTGTATGTTGCAACGGGATTTAATAAGTGGGGAATGACATCTTCTATGGCAGCAGCACAGATTTTGACAGATATGGTTTTGGGAAACAAAAATCCATATGCGGAGGTATTTGACCCTTCACGCAGTATGCTTCATCCGCAATTAGCTATGAATATGGTAGAGTCTGCAATCAATCTGCTTACTCCAGCAAAAAAGCGTTGTCCGCACTTGGGATGTGCTTTGAAATGGAATGAACAAGAACATTCGTGGGATTGTCCATGTCACGGTTCACGTTTTTCGGAAGAAGGGAAGTTAATTGACAATCCGGCGACAGGAGATATTAGAAGGAAGGAGTATCTATGAAAAATCACTTAGCAAATGAAACAAGTCCATATTTGCTGCAGCATGCCGAAAATCCGGTTGCGTGGTATCCATGGTGTGACGAAGCATTTATACGTGCAAAAAAAGAGGATAAGCCAATATTTTTAAGTATTGGGTATAGTACATGTCATTGGTGTCATGTGATGGCACATGAAAGTTTTGAAGATAATGAAATTGCAGATATATTGAATCAACATTTTATCTCTATTAAAGTGGATAAAGAAGAACGTCCTGACATTGACAGTATTTATATGTCTGTTTGTCAGGCACTTACCGGAAGTGGAGGATGGCCCACTACGATTTTTATGACACCGGAACAAAAGCCGTTTTTTGCAGGAACATATTTTCCAAAAAACACAAAGTATGGTCAAATTGGTTTTCGGGAATTACTTCAGATTATAAATGCGAAATGGAAAAAAGAGCGAAAAGATTTGGTGGATTCTGCGGAAGAAATATTGAAAGCAGTAAATGAAAGATATCAGAGAAAGCCGCAAAATAAAAAAGAAAATGCAGGAAATGAAAGAAAGCAAAGAAATATAATCATAAATGAAAATATAAAACAAAAGAATATAATGATACAGGAATTGGAAAAACAAGAGGAAAGAATGCCGGAAGATAATGCGTATTTACTTGAGTATGCAACAACCATATATAAAAGAACTTTTGACAAAGCAAATGGTGGTTTTGGCAATGCACCGAAATTTCCGACACCACACAACTTATTATTTTTAATGCGGTATTATGAGAAACATAATGAAAAAGAAGTGATGCAGATGGTGGAAAAAACATTACAGCAAATGTATCGAGGTGGAATTTTTGACCATATTGGAGGTGGATTTTCACGTTATTCTACGGATGATTATTTTCTTGCACCGCATTTTGAAAAGATGCTGTATGATAATGCGCTCTTGCTGCTTGCTTATGCTAAAGCCTATCAGCTTACGAAATGTGAAGTGTATTGTGATGTGGCCAAGAAAACAGCAAACTATATTTTGCAGGAAATGACCCATTCAAGCGGTGGATTTTACAGTGCACAGGATGCAGATAGTGAGGGAATTGAAGGAAAGTATTACTTGTTTGAGCCACAGGAAATAAAAACAATTTTAGGGGATGCGATTGGTCAAAAATTTAATGCCTATTACGATATTACAGAAAATGGAAATTTTGAAGGAAAAAGTATTCCAAATCTTTTGAAAAATAATCAGATAGAGAATGCTTTTGAACGTAAAACAAATTTTGAAGGAACTTGTATCCATAAGGAAGTAGCAAAAACAGATTCGGAGAGTTCATTTTCAAAATATATGTCATCCTTATACACATATCGAAAAAATCGTTATCGATTGCATTTAGATGATAAAATTCTTACGGCATGGAATGGGCTTATGATTGCGGCTATGTGTCAGTTATATCGTGTAACAAATAATAAAACTTATCTGGAAGCGGCAAAAAGAGCACAAACATTTATCGAAACAGAACTTATGGAAGATGGTAGAAATGTTCATAAAATTTCATTAGAGGAAGCAGAGAAAATAACAAAAAGCCAGATAAATACGAATATAGCTAAAAAAAGAAACAAGATACAATTATATGTAAGCTATCGGGATGGCAAGCGAGGACAAAAGGCATTTCTGGACGATTATGCAAATGAGATATTTGCATTGATTTCTCTATATGAAGCAACTTTAGAAAAGGAATATTTACAAAAAGCAGAAGATTTTTGCGATAGGTTGTATGAGGATTTCTATGATAAAGAAGATGAAGGTTTCTTTTTATATGGGACGGATAACGAACAACTGATTATGAAACCAAAAGAAACGTACGATGGTGCAGTTCCAAGCGGAAATTCTATGATGGCATACAACCTGGTAAAACTTTATTATATAACAGAAAATGAAGAATATAAAAATCTGTCAGAAAAACAGTTGGCATTTATCAGCAGGGAAGCAGAAGCATATCCAGCCGGTTATGCAATGTTTCTTATGGCGTTGTTGGATTTTACAGATATTCCGGATACAATCACTATAGTTCCAAAAGAGAAAGATGATTTAGTTGATTTATCATGTAAGATACCGCTTGATACGATAGTGCGTATACAAGAGGCAAATGAAGCATATCCAATGAAAAATAATAGTACTACTTTTTATATTTGTAAAGGCAGAAGTTGTAAGCCACCTGTAAATGAATTGACATGATATAGAAAAACTTCCCATTCCAAAGAACAAAATGGGAAGTTTTTCTGTGTGTAAAAGTTGAATAGAGATATAGAAATGTTTAACGATTAATATCAAAGCTCATGTTCATGATATTTTTAATACTCTTAACATCATCTGTAATATTTGCATCACCATGAATAGTATGTTTGATTACGCTGCTGGCAACGGCAAAGTTAATCATATCCATTGGGCGATAATGTTTCATCATTGCATAAATTAAACCACTCGCAAATGCGTCACCACCACCAACGCGGTCTAAGATATTAAATGTGAACAGACGGCTTTCAAAAGTGTGTCCTTCGTACCACATGAAAGCTTTTAAGCTGTTTTCACTACCGCTATGTGCGTAGCGTACATGGCGAGCAATACATTTTAAGTTTGGATAGCGTTCTACGAATTTTTGGAATACTTCGTCCTGCTGTTCATAGGTTGGCTGTAATGGAACACCATCTTTCCAATCGCCTTTGCTATGGTCATTTTCATCTTTCCAGAGGTGGTATGGTTCAATGCCTAAAAGCACATCTACATATGGGAGACATTCGGTACAGAAATCACGAGCTTCTTCCCATGTCCAAAGTTTGCTTCGGAAGTTTCCGTCAAAACTTACCATAAGTCCTTTTTCTTTTGCTACTTTTAATGCATTGAGAATTAAATCACGACATCCATGGGAAAGGGCAGGTGTGATGCCACTAAGATGGAGCCAGTCATAACCTTCCAGTAATTGATGTAAATCTACTTTGTTAAAATCGTATTCAGTAATTGCACTATGTTGTCTGTCATAAGTAACTTTGCTGGCACGAATACCATATCCGGTTTCGAGATAATATGTGCCGAGACGGTGGCTTGGAGTTTCTTCCGGTGTGCTTAAAATCATAGGTGTGCAGTGTACATCATTGCTTCGAAGCATACGAACCGCACTTTTTCCTAAACTGTTGTTTGGTACAACGCTAAAGAATGTACTGTCAATGCCTAAGTTTGCAAGTGCAAGAGCGATGTTTGCTTCACTACCGCCGTAGCTGGCTTCGAAAGTATTTGCCATACGGATTTTTTCATAGTTCGGTGGTGTAAGACGAAGCATGATTTCTCCTATGGTAAAAAACTTCGGACTATTGATGTTAGTAAGTAATGGGTTGTAATGTTCCATACGCAGTCTCCTTTATTGATATTTATTTGAGTTCTTCTAAAAAGTATACATGATTTAACCGAATAGCTACGATAGAAGCTATGGGGTTATGAGCAAGTAGAAGCAGATTGTGAATATTCACTTAATTTACCACTATTGTAACAGAAAAATGCGTCTATGAAAAGGAAAAAGAAAAATTGTCTGAAAAAAGGAACAATAATGGCTACTGTTCAGACATTAGTTAGCATAAGATAGTCAGCCTTAAATGAAGAAAGTGAATCAATCTAAGAGTTCTTCAATATAAGTTTGTAAGGTACTTTCTGACATAGTTCCCATATATCCATAAGTAATATTTCCATCGCTGTCAATAAACAAGGTTCTTGGAACAGAGGTTATATAATAGGTAATCGCTGCATCCATATCAGTATCGTAGTATACAGGAAATGTGTAATTGTTTTCATCTACAAAGGCAGATGCATTTTCTACTGTTTCGTCAACACCATCTGTTAAATTTACCATTAAAAAGTGCACTTCGTCTTTATATTCCTGATAAAGTTTATCAAATGCAGGAAGTTCTATTTTGCAAGGACCGCACCATGTTGCCCAAAAGTTTATGACAATGGGCTTTCCATAAAAATCAGAGAGATTTACAGGCGTACCATCTTGGGTATAAACCATGAAATCTGCTGCCGGAATGATTTCTTCGGTGGAAGTATCTTCTGCACTATCGGTAGTTTCAGAAGTGTTGGAAGAACCGGAGTTATTGTTATTTGCTATATGTTCCGTAGGTGGCTGATATTCTTTGGACAGGTTGTTATAGATAAAAAATGCACCTGTTAAGATTAGAATAAAGGAAAGTGATAAAATAAGTGTTTTTTTCATGTTGAATATAAATCTCCTTATGTTTTAATGTTTGTAAAACTATCTGTAAATGTAAAAGAAATAATTATATTTCTATCTGACAGGAACTCGCTTCTTAGTATAGATGTAGAAGGAGTATGTATGTCTTTTATTTTTCTAAGAGAATAATGAAAAAATTCGGTTCATCATTCCAAGAGCCATAAATATCCCCATAATGATTAAAAAGATTCCACACACGATATTAATAATGTGGTAGTGCTTTTTTATAAATGCAAATGCAGTCTGAAGCTGCTCAATTAATACTGCGGAAAAGAGGAAGGGAATTCCCAGTCCTAAGGAGTAGGTAAGTAGTAAAAGTGCACCTTTTATTGCACCGCCTGTAGAAGATGCAAGCATTAAAGCAGAGCCTAAGAATGCACCGACACATGGCGTAAGGCTTACCGAATAAATCATTCCAAAGATAAAGGCACTAAAAAGTCCTTTTACTTCATAACGAGTGCTGTTTCCTTTGAAAAATGGAAGCTGTACAACATTTAGATAGCTTAATCCAAAGTAAATAATAACAAGACCGGATAGGATATTTATTATGGTCTGGTATTTTATAAGAAATGCACCAATGCTTCCTGCAAAAACCCCTAATAGCGTGAAGATAATGGTAAAGCCTGTTACAAAAGCAAACGCATTTAGAAGCGTTTGGTGTTTCTTGTTTGCATTTCCGGCAAAGTAAGAGATGTATAGTGGGAGCATTGGTAGCATGCAGGGAGAGATAAAAGAAATAATTCCTTCTAAAAATGTAATTGCGTATTCCATAAAATGTCCTTTCTGATAAAAATAATATGAGCAAGTAGCAAAGCGGATTGCGAATATCCGTTTGAGTATTATGATTATAATATAGTACAGATAAAAAATGAAGCTTTTATAAACGAGAAGTAAAAATTGGAAATAGGAATGAAACAAGATATTGTTGTTTTCCATAAACTTGCATTGGATGCTTCTTTGCGTGAAGATGCTATTTATTCCGAAGATGCATGGCAAGTATTGAATCCGGATGGATTTATTTATACGGATAGTTATCATGATATTCCAATGGAGTTGTATACGGATGGATATGAAGCGTATTTTTTAAAATCCCCAAAGGCATTTTAAGGCTTTGGGGATTTCCATTTATAAAGTAGTTGGGAAATAAAAAATTTATTTGAAAAATTCCTCAATCGGTATAGACAGAATTTGTGCTAGTCCATAGAGTTCAATATCTGTGACGGTACGAGTCTGGTCTTCAATTCGTGAGATAGAGCCCCTGCAAATATAAATTGCCAAAGTTTCCAGTTTGTCGGAAAGCTGTTGCTGGCTCATATTCTTTTCGAGACGTAATTTGCGTACTTTATGACCAATCATGTTTTTTTGTTCGCTATCAATAATTCTTGCCATGAAAAATCCTTTCTGTCTTGTAACAAGACACCTAAAATGCTA
The DNA here is from genome assembly GCA_937889225.1 of uncultured Lachnobacterium sp. Classification (GTDB taxonomy): domain Bacteria; phylum Bacillota; class Clostridia; order Lachnospirales; family Lachnospiraceae; genus Roseburia. The sequence goes on from CALAST010000039.1 coordinate 16,391, forward strand.
TACTAAAAAACAAAAAGAGATGTCTTATGATAGGACATATAATGGAATTCAATGAAAAAATATGTCCATAAAAAATAAAAGAAAATTTTTATAATGACAGTATTTGTCCATGAAAGGGAGTATAATGTAAGAAAAATTAGAAAATTACAAAAAAGGATAAAGTAAATGGGAAAAAAATCGGAAGATAAGGCAGAGCGTGTTTTGTCTATGTATACAAGATTAAAACATGGGAAAGTAATTAAAAAAGAAAAAGAGAGCCAGAACTATCATGTTTCATCTCGAACCATTCAAAGAGATATTGCAGATATTCAATGTTTTTTGCAGAATCAGAATGTTGATACGGGAGAGATGCAGGAAATTGTTTATGACAAACATCAAGGTGGATATGTTTTGCAAACGAAGTCTACAAATCAGTTAGATAGTAAAGAAATTTTAGCAACAGCAAAGATATTGTTAGACAGCAGAGCATTGATGAAAAGTGAGCTATTTCCAATTATTCATAAGTTGGTGAAGATGTGTAGTGATGAAGCAGAAGTAAAGATGATAGAAGATGTATTGAGAAACGAAATGTATCATTATGTAGAGCTTCAGCATGGAAAAAAGTTGTTGGAACGATTGTGGAAGTTGGAACAGGCAGTTAAGGAACAAAAGTTTATAGAAGTTGAATATAGAAAAAGAAAGAATAAGGAATTAGTTAAAAGAAAAATAAAGCCCGTAGGTATTATATTTTCCGGATTTTATTTTTACTTAACAGCTTTTATAGAGGATATTGATAAAGAACAAGTATTTCAAAATCCGGATGATGTCTTTCCGACGATTTATAGAGTAGATAGATTGCAAGAGTTTCGTGTTTTAGAGGAACATTTTGCTATTCCGTATACGGAACGGTTTGAAGAAGGAGAATTTCGGAAAAGAGTGCAGTTTATGTATGGTGGGAAGTTAAGGAAAGTGGAGTTTACTTATACAGGTAATGCTATTGATTGTGTTCTTGACAGATTTCCAACAGGTAAAATTATAAAAGAAGATAATGGAAAGTATGTGGTATCTGCAGAGGTGTTTGGAATGGGGATAGAGACTTGGATTAGAGGACAAGGGGATATCGTTAGGGATGTGAAATATAAGTAGTTTGTGTTTATAAGAAAGTGGTCAAAGTGAATTAAAAAGGTATAGTTTATGTATGCTAAGAAATTGTGGAAAATTAATATGAAATGTAAGGAGAAAAGTGTGGAAGTTGTATTAAATAGATTACCAACAGAAGAAATTGGTAATGCAGATCAACATTTAATGGATGAAGATGATATATAGTTTGTTTCATCACTTGATTTAAGTAAACATCCGATGAAAAATGTAAAATATAAAATAAGAATTAAGTATTACAAGGTTATTTCTCCGACCCAATTTGTCGAGGAAATTAAGGAAGAAATCAAAAAGATGAGTAGTTGTTACATCGAATATTCTAATTGAAGTTTCGATGTTTTCAACTTGAGAGGTAAAATGATATGAAAGAAATTACTTTGGCTAATGAAGTTAAAACTATCCTTTCGTATTCCGAACAGCGGAAACTTCGTTATGCCAGCGACTTAAACTGGCTAGAAACTTGGGAAAATTTATGGACATCCGATAGAATCCGTGTTGGCGTAGTCGGTGTTACAAGCAGTGGAAAATCCACATTGATAAATGCTTTATTGGGAGATAATCTTTTATCTGTAGCGGTACGTCCGTCGTCCAGCCAATTAGTTAGTTGTTCTTATGCAAAAGAGCGTTCTGCGATAGTCTATTTTCTGAATGGGGATAAAAAAACAATCGGAGATACAGCACAGTTGAAAGATTCAATCGTGCAGTATTCCGACGAAAACTATAACAAACGGAACGAAAAACAAGTGGCTCAGCTTGAACTTTCCACACCTAACTTTGATTTGGGCGAGGATGTTCTATTGGTTGATAGTCCTGGATTGGATGCAACCGGATACGAAGCACATGAAAAGTTGACATTGGAAACGCTTCTCCCTACTGTTGATGTAGTTATTTTTGTAACGACAGTTAAATCGGAAGTTGATAAGAAAATGAAGCAAACGCTTGACACCATTGCAAAGTATAATTGCCCTGTCATGGTTGTTCAAAATATGCTTGATGCAGTTCGTCCAAGTGTTGACGGAAGAAAAAGTGCTGCAGATGTGGCAAGAGAAAGAATGAACCGAGTTCAGCTTGCTGTAGAACAGTCAAGAATCAAAAATAAAAAGGAAGTCAAGATTTCTCAAATTTCTGCTGTTATGGCTATGCAGTATCGGTGTCAGAAAGAACATAGTGAGGATGATACACGCAAATTCCAGCGTTCTCGTTACGAGAGCTTTGTATCTGGTGTAAAAGAATTGGTTGAATCCAAAAGACCGGAAATAGAAAATCAGAGAGTGAAAACTATTTTGGAGCACATTGAGGAACTTATTCAACAAGAAGATAAACGCACTCAAAATATTAGCAATACTGCTGTTTTTATTGATAATACACTCACCATTGTATCAGATAAGGTTACCGAAGCACTAGATAACACTTATGATGATATTCAAGGTGTTATTCTGGAATTACAGAAGATGTATGATAAATACTTCTCCAATAAAAAAACGACAAAAAAAGGAAAAGATTCTGATTTTTTCTCAGGCTTCGCATCAACACTATTTTCTTTTTCAAAAGAGTCGCTTGGTGAGGAAGAAATAAAGGAAATCAAAAGTGCAGTTAAATTGTTTGAAACAAAGGTTATTCAAAGTGTGGGTGTTTTTTCGACTAAATGTTCTGAAGCAATTAAAAAGCTAAACTTGCCTACTCGTGATTTATGGAGTTATAATGGTCTTCCACGTATGCCCGAAGTTGAAGTTAAAACAAAGACAGTTGAGCGTAGCAGAACGGTAAAAAAGAAAGGTTTTGGACATACCTTTGTCAGAGCCATTACATTTGGTCTTTACAAAGGAACGGAAACAGAGTATTATACCGAAACTATCGTTGATGACGAGGCAACACGGGAATCTGCAAAGCGTTATATTGAACGTCTTCAGTTTGAATATGGAAAAACGCTTGAGACTTGGTACAAAAATGCACAATCAACGGTTTTGTCTATACAGCAAGAAATCGACCTTCGTATTGTGGCTATCCAAGAAAAAGAACAGCAAGTTCTAGATGCTGCCGATTGGAAACAAATCCGAGAAGCTCTTGAGAAGTGCATTAGTGCGTATGGCGGTATAGGAAGTACCTCTGTGCAAGCGAAGCCTAAACAGGAGAAGCAAAAACAACAGATACAAGACAGTACCAAACTTATCAAAGTTCCTACTAAAATTGGTCGGCTATATAGTGCCGCTGAAAAATATCTGTTGTCGGTACAAGGTTCCTCTTTTAATTACGCTATTCAATCGCAAGAGCGAAAAGATTGTCCGGCATTGGTAGTGTCAAATAGTTTTGATAATCTATCTGATTTTCTGTATCGGTCTTACAAAATCAAAAAAAGCGATTTTGTGAAAGAAACCATATATAACCTCTCTGATGAATTAACGGTGGCTTGTTCACCAACGGAAATTCAGATAAAGTCTATGCAAAAAAGCTTAACCACAACAGTAGGCATAAATGTATTTTTGCTGATAAATGGTTTGCAATTTCATACAGAATACGAAACGGCGCTTCGATATAACATACAAAGCAACTTAGGACAGAATGATGCATTGTTTTTAGTTATTCAAGATTTTGAAATTTTGGCTAACGGAAATGCAATCACAGAATGTATTAGGTCTGTCCGTATGGAACAAGATTCCTATAAGGGTATTGTCCTAATTAGTCATGAAAACCCAGTATATAATATGGCTATGGTTCATGCTCAAACTACCACGGGTAAACTCAAAGAAGAAACGATGTTTTATAATTCTTTAACAACCAATTTCCCGTCTTTGGTTGATGAAGTTGCAAAGAAGCGTATAAACAATATACTGCGTACCTAATCGGACGCTGAAAGGAGATTGACATGCAATCTAAAGATATTATTTTACAGGTTTCAGAAGAAACCGCCGAGGTAATGGAAGAAATATCCGAGCAACTTTTTGATGAGTCTGAAGCTCGCTTTGATGAAATCGTTGAGGCGATTGGAGATTCGATAAAGAAAATCGAGAAGTTATATTCTGATTTTACCGGATATGCTAGCAAAACAGATACAAAGTTATCCTCTAATCAAACAGATGTTTTGAATAGGTTTGGAGATGTGTTAGATGCTCTCGGTGATTTCAAAAAATATGCTAGTGAACAGTACATTAAAATTGAAGAAAAAAACGACCGCTTGATAGAGATTGTGGCTGATGTGCCTCAACTTATTCAAGCAATTTCAAAAATCATTTCTGAGTCCTCTGAAACCGCAAAAGAGGTTGAAACCACTCTATTGCAGGCAGTGAATGGTGTTGTAGAAAATTTAATGCAAATTCAAAAGATTCAAGCCGATATTGTGGATAAGCTAAATTCTGATGACAGTCGAGAAAAGTTAACTTTTACTCTAAACAAATTGTCTGAAATCGAACAGGAAATCCAACAAACTAAGGATACGTTAGGAAATGTTTCTGACACCTTACACAACAGCAATACGTTCATCGAACAAATGCTTTCTTCCGTAAAAGGATTGCAAGAGAACGAAGAAAGAATACTTGTTGCAAGCAGAAAGAATGATGATAAAGTTGATGAATTGGCTAAGCAGAGTCAAGAAAGTTCTAAACTTCTGCTTGAGAAAGTGGGTGATGTATTGACTTGTCTTGAAACGCTTTCTCACACTATCAAAGCAGTTGCTGATAAGCAGAGTGAACTGTGCGACAAGCAAGCTGAACTTGAAAAAGATGTGAAATATTTAAAATTGCCATTCTTTAAAAGATGGTTTACGAAAGGATGATAAAGGATATGGTAGATTATGTTATAGGCGATTCAAGGCTTCTTGAATTGTTGGACAAGTATTCTGCTGTTGTTGGCGAACGAGAAACCAAAGTTTCCGACATTATTAGCAAATTGGCACAGGGCGTACAAAATCCAGAACTTATTGTGCCGGTATTGGGTTCACAGGGTATGGGAAAAAGCACTCTTATAAATGCTATTCTCGGTGCGAATATTCTTCCCAATGATGCAGATGAAACAACGTGTGTTCCTGTAGAGATTCGTTATGGAACAAACGAAAAAGCTGTTGTCTATTTCCAATCTGGAGAAACCGCGGAAATTGAACTTTCCTGCGATTCTTTGCGAGAGTTTGTTGATAACAACGAGAATGATGGCAACGAAAAGTGTGTATCATATATCGCACTTGAAACACCGAGCGAATTACTTAAAACAGGTCTTGTTATTGTTGATCTTCCTGGTGTAGGCTCTCTAACACAGAATAACCACGAAACAACAATGCGATATATTCGTCAGTTGTGTACGGCTATTTTTGTTATTCCTACCGTGCCTACAATTCGACGTAGCGAAAAAGTGTTTATTCGTGGTGCATGGAGTAGCTTTTCTTCAGCAATCTTTGTTCAGAACAGATGGGATGATGAAACAGACCAAGAGGTCAGCGATTCCGTGGCATTCAACTCGTTGGTGTTAAAGAATATCGCAAAAAACGCCAACACAACATTCAATGGAAAAATTTGTGTGGTTAATGCGTACAGAGCCATTTTGAGCAGACTCCATAATGATTCCGCAGAGTGTGAACGTTCTAATCTGCCAGAGCTTCTTAACGAGTTGGAAAACCTCGGTAAAAATCGAATCAATTTAGAGACCGCTAACTTCAAGGCGAAAGTTGCCTCTTATATTGATGCTGCACAAGCGACTATTATGCAGTATATCGCAGAAAGCCAGATGAACGAAGAACAGCTCCGAATTGAAAGAGAAAGAATCCGTGAAGAATTCAATTCTGCAACAAACGAGATTCAACAGCTTGTGGATGACTTGTTGGAGTGTGTAGACGAAGAAAAAAATAAAGCTGATATTTTTGCAGGAGAGTTGTCAAGAACCTCTGCTGAAAACCTCCGTGCTGACATTCGTAAGCTCATAGATAGTGGTATCGTTGATGGAGAGCAATTAACAGAAGCGTTCTCAGATTATCAAGAAAAATATCTCTTGGATGCCGTCGAACAGCATTATGACTATATGAACACTATGATTTACGAGCTCGGCAAAAAGCTCGAAGTGTTGGCAGAAAAAATTTATCTTGAACGTGCGTCATCCTTTGAAGCTCAGAAATTTGAAAACGGACAAGCTTTCAAATTTGAGAAAGGTATGAAGATTGGTATTGATGTAGCAAGTGCTATTGGTGGTGGTTTGGTTGGTACACAACTTGGTGTTTGGGCAGGTGCAAAACTTGGTGCTGTAATTGGTTCCGCTGCGGGACCTGTTGGTACAGTAGTTGGAGTCATCGCAGGTGTTGGAGTGGTAGTTGCAGGAAGTCTGTTAGGCAAAAAAGCAAAACAGGAGATTACCGCTAAACGAGGCTTGCAAGCAAAAAGAGCTATCGAGCCATTTATCGAGGAATTTAAAGATAAAATCTATATATCTATCTCCTCTAACACAAATGCAGTTATGGACAACATTACAGAAGTTCTTCAGTCTTACATAGAAGACCGCAGAAATTATTATGCAGATATGATGCATTCGAAAGAACAGGCGAATGATGCAGAGTATAGAGTAGGTTTTGATATTCCCGAATTGAACGAGCATTACGCTTATCTTGAAAGTAAAAAGGAGGCTTTGAAATGACTTTTTCTGACTTGAAAAGAAAACATGAAATTATACAAAAGCTGATTGATGCTATAGGAGACAGCGAGCTTTCCACCTTGTCTAAGTTTATGCGTAGTAGAATTTCCTATCCAGAAAGCTATGTTACGATGCTTGGAGAAACAAGTAGCGGAAAAACTACGCTTATCAATGGACTTCTTAAAGAAAGACTCTTAAAAACAAGTGCCGCTCCTACTACGGGTTCAATAGTAGAGGTACTGTTTGATTCCGAGATCAAGTCTCCCGAATACTATGCCATCAACTGTGATGCCACGATGGAACAACTTGACGTTAATACTTTTGTGGAGTTATCAAGTAATCCGGACGAGTTGTTATCACGGCTACAAATCGCAGTACCGGAAGTCGATGGTCTTGCAGGATTAAGATTATTCGATACTCCTGGTTATGGCTCCATCGTTGATAAGCATGAGGAAGTATTGCGTGAGTTTATTCCTAACAGTGATGTCATTATCTATGTTATTGGCTATAAAATAGGTATTCAAGAAAACGATTTCCTCTTTATGCGGTGCATCCAGGAATTGATACACGATGATACCGATGTGATAGTTGTTGTTAATCGTTGCCCGGCAACCGTGTCTGAAAAAGATAGGCGAATGACTGAAATTCGTCGTTATGCAGAGGATTTGTTCCATAGGAACATTCCTATTTTTACTGTTGTAGCTGAAGCCAACAATACTGGTGAGACTTTACCACAAGCAACCGACCTATGGGCTTATGTTAATAAATTATTAAATTCACAGGAAAGACAGCAGACCTTAATTAATACACTGAACGCATATTTGGATGACCTTCTGGCACAGGCAGATAGTATCATCGAGAAACACGAGATTGCGAATCTTATGTCTCAGAAGGAGAAAGAAGAACTGAGTGTGTGTGCCGATAATCTTCGTCAAAAAGGCACTAACATCGTTATTACAGAGATAGTTCCTACTTTCGACAGACTAATAGCTAATACTCCGAGATTGTTGGAGCAGGCAAAAGAAACAATTTATGCTGAACTCTCTGAATCTATTGACGACGAGAAAACAGGGCGAATGGATGAAACTATTGCTTTTGTAAACAACCATTCTCTCCCGTTGGCTATCAATCGTGAAACTAAGGAATACGAAAGACGGTTGATGTTAGAGCTTGATGCTATGAATGAGCGTGTGGACGACTATCTTAATGAAGCAATCGCCAATTACTATCACGAAATTGAACTTCACTTTGCATCTAATGCTGAACTTGCAGTTCGTGCAAGTGGAGGGAAAATCGTTGGAAAAATGATGGAGAATGGATTGCGTCAATACTTTGCTGCTTTTGGTGGTGCTGGTGGTGCAGGAGCAGGTGTCGCCAATGCTGCCAAGCATTTATTGAAGAAAACAGGAGATCTCTTTGGCAAAAGGTTTTCTCGCGAAACCTACAATGCTCTGGCTCATACCTTGAAAAAAATTGGGTTTACTTCGGTTAAAACAATAGGAAACATTGTTACTGTAATAATCGAAGTTGCACAGGTTATTATTGATTATTCAACATGGAAACCCAAGCTGAAAAAGCAGGTCAAAAAAGGATTGGGAGAATGGTATGACAAGACTGTAGAAACTGTAACCAAAGACTTAGGAAATCTTAAATCCGAAAACATTAAGACGTTGAAGGCTATTATCAACGATGTTGCTTCTGCTTATGAATTGGAGGCAGAAGAAATGGTTGAGAATATGCCTGAGCTAATAGCCTTGAAAGCGGAAACACACAAGAAATTGGAGGAAGTTAAATTATGAGTCGTGATTTTGAAATCGTTCAAAGCAGAAGAAACACACCGGTGGTAGACCAGGGAGTCGTTACGGTTCTCCCCTCCTCTCAAAACTCTCGTATGGGGGATGCTATTGCTGATAACTTCGATCAAATATTAGACCTTGCTTCTGATATTGTTGAAATTGAAAAAATGAAAGTACAGTCCGAAGCGGTTCTCAAACAAATGGAGGAATCCAGAAAGAATCTCTTGGCTGAAGCAGAGGCTTATGCCACAAAGAAAAACGCTGATACTGACAGCGTGATTCAGAAAATGCAGATGGTTAGAGATATGATGCGTGATTTCTACCAATACAACAACAACGCTAATCTGTCTGGCGAAGATTTCTCACGCATAATTAGTAGCATTGTTAGCGAGATGGGACGGTTGTAAGATGGCGGCAATAAAAGGATTAGGTGATTTGTTCTCTGTTGTTTTAGCCGCATCCAAGGATAAGGTTTATATGGAAACCGCCGAGAAAATGCAAGTTGCTTTTCACGAATTGATTCTTGCCGAAGCTGATGCTAGAAGGGATAAAACTGCAACGCTTATTCGTGCTATGGCAAAAATAGACGGAGAGGTTATTCGCTTCAAAAGAGAGTACGGACGTATTGCAGGTCAGTTAGCTCCGGAGGCAATAACCGTTATTGATGGTTATTTGAAAATGATTGAACAGAAGAAAAAAGATATTTCACATGAAAAAAATGCAATGAAAACGAGGAGGTGAATCCTAAAATGTCCTCATTGGTTATCAATATTAAGAGTATAAAGAAATGTGCGTTTTGCAAATATTGGTACGACCCTACAAATAGTGCTATTGCTCCAAAAGCTCCTGCAATCGGCTTGTGGGAGATTAAAGAACCAAATCAAAAATGTATGTGTCTAAAGAAAAATATCCAGATGTCAGCAAATGCTTTTTGTAATGCAAATTATGAGAAGAAGCTTTAATATTTTTAACAAGACAGAGGTGTGTCTGTCTCCTTGTATATACTATCTTTATCGAAACCGAAAAAGCAAACCATCTGAATGTTTATATGTATCTGGAATACTTGTTTTTATACATGCCAGATACGGATTGGCGAGATGATCTGGAAGAACTCGATATGTTCCTGCCATGGTCAGGGATCGTACAAGTAGAATGTAAGAATTAAAAGTTAAGGGAGTATCGCAAAATAACTACATTTTAGCTATAGTGCCATGCTCCTATATTTATTAGCAAGGCACTCTTTTGTTAATCGTTTTTTTCAAACTTGGTTGAAACATGAAATTATCGACTTATAAACACTTAGTTTTTACAAATAATTCTAAACTTTCTAAAATTTTCAGAAAATTTAGCACTCACCTCTTTACTCTGCTAACAAAATGTGTTATAACACAATTGTGTCGCGAATAAGTCTTAATAGTAAATGGTAATGATTGCAAAAGCCAATTAGAAACAATAAGATATGACTTTTGCAATGTTACCTGCAAAGAATAGGGGATGTGATAATAATTTCCTACATATACAAAATCATTATAGACATCTTTTAAGAATAATTTCCCGACCTAATTCGATATAATATATGATAACCAAGGAGGTACGCTAAATGAACATTCAAAAATTTACCCAAAAATCAGTAGAAGCAATCAATACCTGCGAGAAGTTAGCGTATGAATACGGTAACCAGGAAATTGAGCAGGAACATTTACTTGTGGCATTGCTTACACAGGAAGATGGCCTGATTGCAAAATTAATAGAGAAAATGGAAATTGACAAGTCGCATTTTACAAAAAATGCACAGAGCAAACTTTCTGCAAGAGTAAAAGTATCAGGCGGACAGATTTTTATCGGAAAAGATTTAAATAATGTCTTGATTCATGCAGAAGATGAAGCAAAACAAATGGGAGACGAATATGTTTCCGTAGAGCATTTATTTTTAGCTCTTTTGAAATACCCAAACAAAGCTATGAAAGAGTTGATAAAAGAATACGGCATTACCAGAGACCGTTTCTTAAGTGCACTTGCAACGGTGCGTGGAAATCAGCGTGTAACATCCGATAATCCGGAAGCAACTTATGATACATTGCAAAAATACGGCTATGACATGGTAGAACGTGCTCGCCAGCAGAAGTTAGACCCGGTTATCGGGCGTGATGCAGAAATCCGCAATGTCATTCGTATTTTATCCAGAAAGACAAAAAACAATCCTGTATTAATCGGTGAACCGGGTGTTGGTAAAACTGCGGTTGTGGAAGGTCTTGCACAGCGAATTGTTGCTGGTGATGTGCCGGAAGGATTAAAGGATAAACGTCTTTTTGCATTGGATATGGGAGCTCTTATTGCCGGTGCAAAATATCGTGGAGAGTTTGAAGAACGTCTCAAAGCCGTATTAGATGAAGTAAAAGCATCGGAAGGACAGATTATTTTATTTATTGATGAGCTGCATACAATTGTAGGTGCAGGAAAAACAGACGGTGCGATGGATGCAGGTCAGCTTTTAAAACCGATGCTTGCCCGTGGGGAATTGCATTGCGTAGGTGCCACGACATTAGATGAGTATCGTGAATATATTGAAAAAGATGCGGCATTGGAAAGACGTTTCCAGCCGGTTATGGTCGATGAACCGACTGTAGAAGATGCAATTTCCATCTTACGAGGTTTAAAAGAGCGTTATGAAGTATATCATGGCGTAAAAATCACGGACTCAGCTCTTGTTTCCGCAGCTGTATTGTCAAATCGTTATATTTCTGACCGATTTTTACCGGACAAAGCGATTGACTTAGTGGATGAAGCTTGTGCATTGATTAAAACAGAGCTTGATTCCATGCCAACCGAATTAGATGAATTGAATCGTCGTGTAATGCAGATGGAAATCGAAGAAACAGCTTTGAAAAAAGAAACGGACCGTCTGAGTCAGGAAAGACTTAGCAATCTGCAAAAAGAATTAGCAGAGCTTAGAGATGAATTGAACAGCAAAAAAGCAAAATGGTCGAATGAAAAAGATGCTGTTGATAAAGTAGGTAAGCTGCGTGAATCCATTGAAAACACCAGAAAAGAAATTCAGATTGCACAGCAGAATTACGATTTAGAAAAAGCCGCAGAACTTCTGTATGGTGTGCTTCCACAGATGGAAAAACAACTAAAAGCGGAAGAAGAAACATTAAAGCAGCGAGATTTATCTTTAGTTCGTGAAAAAGTAACAGAAGAAGAAATTGCCCGTATTATTTCCCGTTGGACAGGAATTCCGGTAGCAAAATTAACAGAAAGTGAACGTAATAAGACCCTTCATTTGGATGATGAGCTTCACAAACGTGTTGTTGGTCAGGATGACGGGGTAACTATGGTAACAGAAGCCATTATTCGTTCCAAAGCAGGTATTAAAGACCCATCTAAGCCAATCGGTTCATTCCTGTTTTTAGGACCAACAGGTGTTGGTAAGACGGAATTGGCAAAAGCATTGGCGGCAAGTCTTTTTGATGATGAGTCCAATATGGTGCGATTAGATATGAGTGAATATATGGAGAAATATTCCGTATCTCGTTTGATTGGAGCACCTCCGGGATATGTAGGATATGACGAAGGCGGTCAGCTTACAGAAGCAGTTCGAAGAAAGCCATATTCTGTAGTGCTTTTCGATGAAGTAGAAAAAGCACATCCGGATGTATTTAATGTCTTGCTTCAGGTTTTGGATGATGGACGTATTACTGACTCACAAGGAAGAACAGTAGATTTTAAAAATACGATTATTATTATGACAAGCAATTTAGGTTCTGCACAGCTTTTAGATGGTATTCAGGAAGATGGAAGCATTTCGGAACAAGCAGAACAAGCAGTTATGAATGTCGTACGTGGACATTTCCGTCCGGAATTTTTAAATCGTTTGGATGAAATTATTATGTTCAAGCCTTTGACAAAAGACAATATTGGAAATATTATTACGCTGATGATGGCGGATTTAAACAGTCGTCTTGCAGATAGAGAGCTTCGTGTTTCTCTTACGGATGTTGCGACAGAATTTATTGTGGAACATGGTTATGACCCGATTTATGGTGCAAGACCATTGAAGAGATTTTTGCAAAAGCATGTGGAAACACTTTCCGCAAAACTTATCTTAGCAGATAAAGTACAAATGGGCAGTACGATTGTGATTGATGTGAAAGATGGAAAGCTTGTAGCAAAGGCAGAGTAAAAGACAGATAAGAAGTATTTCTTTGTTATCTGATTATGAGCAAGTGGTAAAAGCGAGTTGCGAATAGTCGGTTGGCTGGAATTAAATGAAATAAGTTCCCTACGCACTTAAAGTTTGCAGAACATAAATAGTGCGTTGGGAACTTTATTTTATACAAAGTACATAAAAAACATGAGTTCGATAAACTATTGATATAAAAACCTTTTTACCCTGTGTGCACTTAGATTTTCATTCTCGAACTCTCATTATTTGGAGAAAATGAATTTTTTGAACTGATAAATTTCAAAAAATGGTGGTTATTTCATAAAAATATAGTAATATATAACAAAAATGAATTTTTAAAATAAGAAAAATTCATATAATAAGCTATTCCCCATTGGAAGAATTTGTGTTATTCTATTATGCGATAAAACAAAATACGAGTGAAATAGAAAAATAGTTTTTTGTTAGGAGCAAAGATGAACCTTTTTGATTATATGAGAGAACAAAATATGAACTCGGAGTCCCCCTTGGCATCTCGTTTACGTCCGAAGACATTAGAGGAGATAGTTGGACAACAACATATCATAGGAAAAGACAAGTTGTTGTATCGTGCGATTAAAGCAGATAAACTAAGCTCTATTATTTTTTACGGACCACCGGGAACGGGAAAAACCACATTTGCGAAAGTAATTGCCAATACGACAAAGGCAGAGTTTCGACAAATCAATGCAACTTCTGCCGGAAAAAAAGATATGGAAGAAGTGGTACAACAGGCAAAGAATAATCAGGGGATGTATGGAAAGAAAACGATTCTTTTTATAGATGAAATTCATCGTTTTAATAAAGGACAACAAGATTATTTACTTCCTTATGTAGAAGATGGTACAATTATTTTAATTGGAGCGACTACAGAAAATCCGTATTTTGAAGTAAACGCAGCACTTTTATCCCGTTCTATTATTTTTGAATTAAAAAAGTTGTCGCAAGAAGATATTAAAATACTTCTTTTGCGGGCTGTCAATGATATCGAAAAAGGCATGGGTTCTTATCATGCAATGTTAGAAGAGGATGCTTTGGAATTTCTTTCTGATGTTTGTAATGGAGATGCAAGAGCTGCTCTTACAGCTATTGAGCTTGGAATTTTAACAACAGAACGAAGTGAAGATGGAAAGATTCACATTACGTTGGATGTAGCAAGTGAATGTATTCAAAAAAGAGTGATTTCTTATGATAAAACAGGGGATAATCATTATGATGTGATTTCCGCATTTATCAAAAGTATGCGAGGTTCTGACCCGGATGCAGCAGTTTACTATTTGGCACGTATGCTTTATGCAGGTGAAGATATTAAATTTATTGCCAGACGCATTATGATTTGTGCATCGGAGGATGTGGGAAACGCAGACCCGATGGCACTTGTGGTAGCTACAAATGCTTCTATGGCGGTGGAACGTATCGGAATGCCGGAAGCACAGATTATTTTATCGCAAGCTGTTACATATGTAGCAAGTGCACCTAAGAGCAATGCTGCATATAATGCCATTTCGAAGGCAATGGAAACGGTAAAACATATGCGTACGCCATCTGTGCCAACACATTTACAAGATTGTCATTATAAAGGGGCGGAGAAATTAGGGCGTGGACTTGATTATAAGTATGCTCACGATTATCCAAACCATTATGTGAAACAGCAGTACTTGCCGGATGCACTTGTAGGAGAACGTTTTTATGAACCGACACAAAATGGGTATGAAAAACAGATTTCTGAGCATTTGGCTTTTTTACAAAGAGAAAATAGTTGAAGTACAAAATACAGAATATAAAATTTTGCATATAATAAAGAAAGACCGAAACATGCTTGAATTTAGTATGTGTTTTCAAAAACGTTTGGATTGCAAGATATAGTTTAGTTTTATATAAAAATACATAATTTTAGTAAGTTAAGAATTTTTTTAAATACAGGAGGAATTTTAAAATGCAGCAGTATAAAGAAATGTCAAAAGAAGAGTTACTTTTAGAGAAAGCTTCCTTAGAAGCGGAATATGGCAAGGTAAAAGAATTGAATTTAAAACTGGATATGTCAAGAGGAAAACCATCTGCAGAGCAGTTAGACCTTTCCATGGGAATTTTACATGCCGTTGACTCCAAAGAAGCATTAATCAGCGAAAATGGAATGGATTTGAGAAATTATGGTGTATTAGATGGTATTCCGGAAGCAAAACGTTTGTTAGCAGAAATGCTTGGATGTCAGCCGGAAAGCGTGATTGTATATGGGAACTCCAGCTTAAATGTAATGTATGACCAAATTTCTCGTTCCATGGTACTTGGTGTATGCGGAAATACACCTTGGTGCAAACTTGATAAAGTAAAATTCTTATGTCCGGTTCCGGGATATGACAGACATTTTGCAATTACACAGGCATTTGGAATTGAAATGATTAACATTCCTTTATATGAAGATGGTCCTGACATGGATATGGTAGAAGAACTCGTAAACAATGACCCGGCAGTAAAAGGTATTTGGTGTGTGCCGAAATACTCCAACCCAACAGGTACTTCCTATTCCGATGAAACCGTACTTCGTTTTGCAAACTTAAAACCGGCAGCAGATGATTTCCGTATTTATTGGGATAATGCTTACTGTGTACATCACTTGTATTCCGATAAACAGGATGTAATCTTAAACATTATTGCAGAATGTGAAGAAGCAGGAAATCCGGATATTGTATTTGAATTCTGTTCTACAAGTAAAGTAACTTTCCCGGGAGCAGGGATTGCGGCATTGGCATCTTCTAAGAAAAATATTGAAGATATCAAAAAACAACTTACCATTCAGACCATTGGTTATGATAAGACAAATCAGCGTCGTCATGTATTATATTTTAAAAACTTTAATGGTATTAAGAACCATATGGAAAAACAAGCAGATATCATTCGTCCGAAATTTGCATTGGTAGATGAAATTTTAAGTGCAGAGGTAAAAAGCCGTGGTATTGGTAACTGGGTAAATCCGGTTGGTGGATACTTTATCTGTTTTGAATCATTGGAAGGCTGTGCGAAGGAAATCGTTGCAAAATGTAAAGAAGCAGGTGTAACTATGACAGGTGCAGGAGCACCATTCCCATATGGAAAAGACCCGAAAGACAACATTATCCGTATTGCACCAACATTCCCAACCATAGAAGAACTTCGCAAAGCAGCAGAAGTATTTGCACTTTGTGTCAGACTTGCTAGTGTGAATAAGTTGTT
This sequence comes from uncultured Lachnobacterium sp., assembly GCA_937889225.1. Taxonomy (GTDB): domain Bacteria; phylum Bacillota; class Clostridia; order Lachnospirales; family Lachnospiraceae; genus Roseburia. The sequence continues at coordinate 32,342 of CALAST010000039.1, forward strand.
GGAGAGCAAGTAAAAGAAAATTTATAGGAAAGCAAATTGTAACTATTGATTTAACCAAATCAAGGAAGCCCCATTTTACTGCGAGAAACGTTAAGTAGGGGCTTTTTTTGTTTGGTGGAGCAAAATTCCATTTTAAAAATCTCCACATATTGAATTTTACAATAAATTTACTTTAAAAAGATAGCAGATTTTACTTTTTGTATATATGATATATGTATAAGAGTTGTCCAATCGTATTATTTGCAGGTATTGTTGGAGTAATATTACATTTTTTTAGAATATCAATTCCATACATAACTATGGGTCCGGATATATATGAAAAATGGAAATTCAATAAAAATGATACAGAATTTTTAAATTATCATAAAAGACATGCAATATCTATTCTGATAACAGTAGTTTGTGTGATTATAGCGGTTTATTTCGACATAAAAATTATAATAAAAATTGGCTTACTTTTCATAATGAATATATTAAATTGGTTTGTTTGGAAAAAGGACGACGAATTGTTAAAAAAATAATGTTAGTATACGCAAAGAAGGTATTTGGCAGAGTACCTTCTTTTTTGCATGAAATTTGTAATTTATATCCTTTCGCGTTATAATATATCAAATCAAAAATTACCAAATAATCGGGATAATTTACAAAGAATCTATCATTATAACAAAAAATAAAAACAATATTTTTGCAATGAATAGTATATTTGTAAAACAATGGAAAGCAGGTGAACGAGGTGTTTGAAATAATAGCTAAGATATACAATGGAAATGAATTAGTAAAATATGAAGTCTTAGATAAAAGCACGAACAGAAAAAAGATACTTTCTGTAGAAATGGTACAAGGATTAGCTATGGCAGGTGGTTTAATAAATGCAAAGTTCAATGAAAAAACAAGGACACTTAGTGGAATTAATGGTCACGATTTAAGAATATTACCTAAAAAACAAGAGCAAGTAGAAAAAAATCATGATTTTACATTCCATAAGCTTACAGGAAATCGTTTATGGAAATTTGTAAAAGACAATGCCGAGCAATATACAAAAGAACGCTATATCATCGAAAAATTAATGACATTTTTGACAACACCTTGCAATGGAAAAATATGTGCATTATATGGTTTAAGGCGAACCGGAAAAACAGTATTAATGTATCATGCAATAAAAAGATTGTTTGATATGGGGAAAAACAAAGTTGCCTTTCTTTCATTAACAGAGCATGATGCTTTATCAAAGTTATTCAAAGAATTACAAAGCTTAACAGAGAAAGGTATCGAATATATTTTTATTGATGAAATAACAGCATTGAATGGCTTTTTGCAATCTTCAGCATTATTAGCAGATAAATATGCAAAAATGGGAGTACACATAGTAATTGCAGGGACAGATTCTTTTGTATTGGAACTGGCAAATAGAGACAATTTGTACGACCGAATGCTAAAAATTCATACAACCTATATCGGATATCAAGAATATGAATATTTAAATCAAGGCACAGATATTTTAGATTATATTCGCATTGGCGGAGTATTGCCGGCAGATATCTTTTATAATGAAGAAAAAACAAAAGATTATATCAATACAGCGATTTCGAATAACATCATAAATTCTTTACTCAGAGGAAATAATCGAAAGCAGTATCAAAGACTGATAGAATTGGCAGAACGTGGTTTATTGAAGAAAGCAATTGAGCAGGCAATTGAAGCTTCAAATGAAGAATTGACAATAAACGTCATTACCAAAAGTTATATCAATGGTACATTAGGTTCGGCAAAGCAGCTTTTGGAAGCTGTGTTTCATATTGATGATACCTTGGATACAGAAGAAGTCGAAGATAGAGTCCGCTACAAACTTTCTATTGTAAAGAAGTTTGATATGCAAATTTCAGATGAATATGTGGAAGAATTAAAGGATTTTCTCATAGAAATTGGTGTGATTCAGATGTACACACGATATGTATGTAGTAAAAGACGTGTGAAAAAAGTGGAAGTGCCTATTTTTGTCCAGCCGGGACTTAGATATCATCAAACAGTTGCGTTAATAAATGCTTTATGTGAAACAAGCTCTTTTTTCGAACTACCTAAGAATATCAGAGAACAATTGCAACAAAAGATTATAGAAGATGTAGAAGGAAATCTTATAGAGCATGAGATACTCCTTTGTAATTTAAACAAGCAGGCACAACAAAGCATAGAAGTTACACAATTAAATTATGAAGGCAAAGAAATTGATATGTTAATTCATAATAACGAAAGTTTATATTTATTTGAAATAAAGCGTAGTACTCAAGCAATGGAACATCAGGCACGATGGTTGATAAATGATGAAATAAATGATTATATGGAATCATTTTTTGACTGTAAGGTAAAAAAACGAGAGGTGCTTTATTTGGGAGAAACGAAAACGGTAACAATACAAGAAAAATGTATTGTTTACAGAAATATTCATGAATTTTTGAAAGAAAAGCAGCCAAAGTAGCAAAGCGGATTGCGAATATCCGATTGATTAAATATACAAAGAAAATAAGAATTAGGAGAAACCATTATGACAAGAAAAGAAAAAGCGATGCAAAATTTTTTAGAAGGATATAACTGTTCACAATCAATTATCTTAGCATTTGAAGATTTGATAGATATAGATAGAGAGGTAGCACTTAAAATGGCTTCTCCGTTTGGAGGAGGAATGGGAAGACTTCGGGAAGTTTGCGGAAGCGTATCCGGAATATTTATGGTAATGGGTTTTTTATATGGGTATAACAAACCGGATGACTATAATGGAAAAAAAGAATTATATGAGCATATCCAAGAACTTGCACGTCGCTATGAAGAAGCAAACGGCTCGATTATTTGCAGGGATTTACTTGGGCTTAGCGTAAAAAAACAAGAAGCAACACCAGAACAGCGAACAGAGGAATATTATAAAAAACGTCCATGTAAGGAGAAAATTGGAAGTGCAGCTGAGATTTTGGAGAAATATTTACAGGAATTAGAGGAAACAGATGAAATTTGTAGAATATCCAAGTGAGGAAAGTTTGTACAGTTGCATGAAAACGAGAGGTTAGAATGGAATATATAGAAATAGAAGAAACGGAAGAAAAAGATGAGATAAATTTTCATGGAGTGTTGTGTATGATGCGACAAATTCACAATATAACATTGACAGATTTAGCAGAAGGCTTATGTTCAGAAAGTGAAATAAAACGAATTGAAAGTGGGGAACGCTATCCCGAAAAACTGATGCGTGACCGATTGATGGCAAGAATGGGGGTATCAGGAGAATCTTATGAGGATTATCTGCAACCGGACGAACAGGAAAAATGGCAATTACGACAAAATATTCTAAACAGTATTATAGCAAAGGAATATGAGAATGCAGAACGATATTTGTTAGAATATGAGGCAATGGAAAAGCAAAGTAAGATAGAACATCAATTTATTCTTGCAATGTGGTTATGGCTATATAAGCAAACACAAAAACCACACGAACTGTGTTTCAAAATTGCAAAGAAAGCGGTTAGTTTAACAATGCCAAAAATTATAACCGGACATTTGAAAGAGCCGTTATTGTCAGCACAGGAATTGAATTTATTATTGGAATATAT
>CALAST010000040.1 GCA_937889225.1 uncultured Lachnobacterium sp.
GCTCATAACCGACACTCCATGCAGGTAAACCTGCATTCCGGATACATGAAACTTAGCGTTCACCTGCGTCCTATGGACTTGGTTCTCTTAGTTTCATTGTAAATAGCTACTATCGTAGCTTGTCAGCGTTGCATGGTTCTCCGTAATCTGCTCTCGTTGTCGCATAGCTCCTAGAGAGCAGAACTACGAACGCAAGATGGAGCTTGATAGCTCCACCTGACACAAGAATGTCCTATTATCTACCACTTAATACTTCACGTATTTGAAATAAGGGACTTTCTTGATTCGGTTAAATATGCTTCCTCTAACGCAATTACCTGTTCCATTGCTGCTTTCGCAGGAGCACCAATGGTAAGTCGTGTATTTACACAAGTTTCCATGGAAATTGCATCATAAACATCTTCTTCAAATACAGGGCTGATTGCTTTTAATTCTTCCAAAGACATATCGTCAATTGCCATGTTTTTATCAATGCAGTATAGCACAATCTGTCCTACAATGCCATGTGCATCACGGAATGGAACGCCATGTTTTACCAGATAATCTGCTGCATCTGTGGCATTGGTAAATCCGTTATTTGCACTCTTTCTCATGTTTTCTTTCTGGAATTTCATAGTTTTTAACATGCCATTGAAAAGTGCCACACAACCTTTTGCCGTATCCATTGCATCAAAGGAAAGTTCCTTATCTTCCTGCATATCTTTATTATATGCAAGCGGAATGCCTTTCATCGTTGTAAGTAAGGAAGTCAATGCACCATACACTCTGCCTGTTTTACCACGTACAAGTTCCGCAATATCCGGATTTTTCTTTTGTGGCATAATACTGCTTCCGGTGCTGTAGGCATCGTCAATTTCCACAAACTGGTATTCATTGGAATTCCAGATAATCACTTCTTCACAGAAACGACTTAAATGCATCATAATAATGGATAATGCAGATAAAAATTCAATTAAGTAATCTCTATCCGATACGCCATCCATGCTATTTAATGTTGGTCCATAAAATCCCAAAAGAGAAGCTGTCATGTCTCTATCTAACGGATATGTTGTTCCTGCTAACGCACCGGAGCCAAGCGGACAATAGTTCATGCGTTCATAAATATCAAACAAACGCTGTCTGTCACGCTTAAACATTTCAAAATATGCCCCCATATGATGAGCTAACGTAATTGGCTGTGCTTTCTGTAAATGTGTAAATCCAGGCATAATTGTCTCGGTATTTTCTTTCATAATATTCAAAAGTGTTTCCAAAAGTTCTTTTAGCTCACTATCTACTTCTTTTAACTGTTTTCTGGTATAAAGACGCATATCTAATGCCACTTGGTCATTACGGCTTCTGCCTGTATGCAGTTTCTTTCCGGTATCGCCCAAACGCTCAATTAAGTTTGCTTCCACAAAACTATGAATATCTTCATATGTATCTGTGATTTTCAGTTTGCCTTCCGTTACCTCTGCTTTTATTTCCTGCAAGGTTTTAATAATCTCGTCTTTTTCTGCATCAGTAAGAATCCCTACTTTTGCAAGCATGGTAACATGTGCAATACTGCCATCGATATCTTCTTCATAAAATTTTTGGTCAAATGATATGGACGCATTAAAATTATAAACCAGCTTATCGGTTTCTTTTGTAAAGCGTCCGCCCCATAATTGTGCCATAATTTTTTATTCCTTTCTATATTTTTTCATAACTGTTCAGCTATAAGTTACTGAACCGTATATATTTGATAAAATCCCCTCAATCTCAGCAAAGCGAACTCTTAAAATCCGCTGATGCTGCATTTTATAAACGTAATATTGTCTATTTTTTCGTTTTTAGCTTTATATAAAAAAGCTATCATTTTATAAATAAACATTTCTTCTGCATCTGTCAAGCAGATATTTAAAATCTACTTGTTTATGATTTCAGCAAAATATTGTCATCCTTCTTTTCTTATCGAATACACACATCCACAATAATCCTGTCTATACATTTCATACTCTTTTGAAATTTCCGTGGAGCGTTTATATCCGTTTTTCTTTTTAAAATCGGAATATAAATAAGAAATTTGATATTCGTTTTGTAATTTTTCTCCAATTTCATTTAATTTTGCCGCATTTTTTAATGGACTGATGGAAAGTGTTGTAGTAAAAAAGTCAAAACCATGTGCTTTTGCATATTCACATGTTTCTCGAAGACGCATTTCATAACACAAAAAACATCGTTCTCCCCCTTCTTTTACCTGTTCTTTTCCTTTTGCCATCGCATAAAAACGAGTGGTATCATACGTTCCCTCTACAAATGAAATCGGATATTTTGCCGGAAATTGTTCAATAAAACGTCGCTGTTCTTCTACTCGCATAAAATATTCTTCCGGCGGATAAATATTGGGATTGTAGTAAAAAACAGTAACTTTAAAATAAGAAGATAATAGTTCCAAACAATAGGAACTGCATGGTGCACAGCAACTGTGCAGTAATAACGTCGGTACATGTTCCTCGCTGCAATTTGCTTTTATGATTTCTTCCATTTTAACTTGATAATTTATTTTATTCATTTTTATTAAATACCTGTTCTTATTCACCTCATTTTAATTTTTATCTTAGCATTATAGCAATTAATTTACAAAAGGACAACAAAATATTAAAATTTACTGGAATTTTATATGGTTCTATCGTATATTTAAAGTATCATTATATATGAGCAATTTTAAAAATTTATAAAAATGCCAATGTCAAGTGGCAACAACAAGCATATTTAAAAAACAATTAGGCATCTTTACTTTCTACACAAAAGAGATGCTTTTCTACAATTTTACATACCGAAAGGAACAAAAAACATGAGCGAAAAAACAACAATGCATTGGGCTTCCATTTGGGGAAATGCTGTCTCCATTGGGGAAAATCGCCCGGAAAGCTACGGAAAAAATATTACTTTACGTTATCCAATTTATTCTGCATTTGATGGCGATAGGGTTCGCCTTACTTTTGACAACTATTGTGGAACAGATGCTATCTGCATTGAAAAAACAACCATTCTTATAAACGGAATCTTTTATCCGGTTACTTTTGGTGGAAAATCGCAGGCATTTATTCCTGCCGGAGAAAATATTGTTTCCGACGAGATTTCCTGTTCGATAAAAGCAGGTTACTTCTTTAAAGTAAGTTTTTATTTAAAAGATTATACACAGATGCGTTCGATGGTGTATACAAGCGGTCCGCTTTCCGGCGGTATGTATGCAACCGGCGACCAAACTATGATAGAAGAAATTCCATTACATATTTCCAGAAAAACCAGTTATAATTACTTCCTCAGCAATGTATCTGTCTATACAAAAGAAGAAAATCGTACAATTGTCTGCTTTGGCGATTCCATTACTGCACAAGATTGGCCGGATTATCTTGCACTCCGCTGCAAAGAAGAAGGTTTTTCTAACACTTCTATTATCCGCCGTGCTACAAGCGGTTCTCGCATTTTAAGAGAATATGATTGCATTACTTATGAATCTTATGGATTAAAAGGGGAAAAACGTTTTTCTCATGAAGTGCCTACAGATGGTGCGGATACTGTTATTATCCAACAGGGAATCAACGATATTATTCATCCGGTTGGAACGGATGTAAACCCATTCCGTCCTATGAGCGACTTACCTACGGCTGAAGAATTGATTGACGGATTAAAGACCTATATTTCACAGGCAAGAAGTTATGGCTACAAGGTTTATGTAGGTACACTTCTTCCGATTGAAGGTTGGCGGACTTATGCAGCGTTTCGTGAGGAATTGCGAAATACTTACAATAACTGGATTCGCTCTACGGATTTGATTGATGGTGTCATTGATTTTGACAAGGCACTCTGCAACCCGGACAATCCAAGTGCATTTCTGCCGATTTATGATAGTGGGGACCACTTGCATCCAAGTGCCAAAGGGTATAAACGAATGGCTGAGGAAGTGGGGAAGGAATTGTTGAAATAAAGATTAGAAAAGCAATTTCTAAATTGACTTTTGGGAACATGTATTTTCTAATCAGTATAGAAGGTACGAAGATAGTGGTTGTCTTCATACCTAGCGGAAACTTATCAAATAATTTTTAGGTTAAATGACAGAGGCTATCCCCTATTGGCGTAGGAGATAGCCATTCTTCTGTCCACTATCAGATAATGCTATTTTTTATCATTATGATTATCAAGGTATGTAAGTATTGTAAAAATGACCAATACCAAAGTCAAAACTTCCATTGTATCCATGGCATACCTCTTTTCCGTTTCCAGAAAGGTAATCCGACTATCTCCACACATTTTCTATACTGATTGACAAATTATAACATGATTTCCTTATTACGTCTAAAATAGATTTGACTATAATTTAAGAATCTTGTCAAACAAAATTCTAAATCTAAAATTATTTTATAAATTTTTTAAAATTTGTTATTGATTTTAAAACATAAATTTGTTATACTATATAAGCATTTGAAATTCGCATATTTGCCGATATGGCTCAGTAGGTAGAGCGACGCACTCGTAATGCGTAGGCCACCGGTTCGATCCCGGTTATCGGCTTTCTTAAGAGAGATAGAAATTTTCTTTTCTATCTCTTTTATTTTTTTCATAAATTCAACTTCTTTTAACTTAAATGTACCTTTTTTCAAATCCTATGTATCAAATTCCATCATATTTTGTATTTTTTCGCACTTTCTATTGACATTCTTCACAAATCATATAAAATAGTTCATATGTTTATCTTTAGTAAACAAAAAGTACACTTTTACAATTGTCACATCAATGGTAAACTTTTAGTAACTATTTAGAATAGCTCAAAACACTTGCTGTTTTGAGCGTAATAATCTGATTCAACAATAAGCAAACCTATCAGCGAAGCTGATTTCTCATGGGTTTGCGAATCGTAATTATGAAGGTACTGAATAATTACAACTTTTAATAAATTATTAGGAGGCGATTATTTTGGATATTGGTAACCGTATGAAAGAGCTTCGAATCCAATATGGGCTCACCCAACAGGAACTTGCTGACAGGGCTGAGTTGACAAAAGGATTTATTTCGCAGCTTGAGCGTAACCAAAACACTCCGTCCGTCAGCACTTTACTGGATATTATACAATGTCTTGGCACAACTCCTGCTGAATTTTTCGCAGACGAAGAACCGGAACAGATTGTTTTTAAAGAGACGGATTACTTTGAAAAAATAAATGAAGACTGCAAACACACGATTGAATGGGTTGTTCCAAATGCACAGAAAAACGCAATGGAACCGGTTCGTCTAACCCTTCATCCAGGCGGTACTTCCGAAGTGCTCCTACCACATTCCGGTGAAGAATTCGGATATGTCATAAAAGGATGTGTCCGCATCCATTATGGTGGCAAATTTTATACTGCCCGTGCCGGTGAATCGTTCTATTTTAAAGCAGGAAAAAAACATTACATTGAAAATACTTCCGGAAGAGATGCCATTCTCATTTGGGTTTCCAACCCTCCGAGTTTTTAGTATAGAAAGGGCTAACAATGAAAAAGGCTTTAATTAATTTTGTTGATATTTCAAAATCCTACAATGGAAATTTAATATTGGATGATTTTAATCTTTATGTAAGGGAAAACGAATTCGTTACCCTGCTTGGTCCGTCCGGTTGTGGGAAAACCACTACATTACGTATTTTAGGCGGATTTGAAATGCCTGATAAGGGTAAAGTCTATTTTGATTCACAGGACATTACTTTTCTTCCTGCGAACGAGCGAAAATTAAATACCGTATTCCAAAAATATTCTCTCTTCCCACATATGACGATTGCGGAAAATATTGCTTTTGGGCTTAAAATCAGCAAAAAAAGCAAAGCATATATTAATGACAAAATCAAATACGCTTTAAAACTTGTAAATCTCGACGGATTTGAAAATCGTGCCGTAGATTCCTTAAGTGGCGGTCAGCAACAACGAATTGCGATTGCCCGTGCTATCGTAAATGAGCCAAAGGTCCTTCTTTTAGATGAACCTTTAGGTGCTTTGGACTTAAAAATGAGACAAAGCATGCAGTATGAATTGATTCGTTTAAAAAATGAACTTGGAATTACGTTTGTATATGTCACACATGACCAGGAAGAAGCCCTTACCATGTCAGATACCATCGTTGTTATGAATCAGGGCTATATCCAGCAGATTGGAACTCCGGAAATGATTTATAACGAACCGGAAAATGCTTTCGTTGCAGACTTTATCGGACACAGCAATATCATCGATGCTACAATGATTGAAGATAAAGTTGTAGAAATTCTTGGTGTGAAAATGCCTTGCGTAGACGAAGGATTTGGCAAAAATACACCTGTGGACGTGGTTATCCGTCCGGAAGATGTAGAACTTGTTTCTCCGGAAGAAGGCTATCTGGTTGGTGATGTTACTTCTAACATTTTTAAAGGTGTACATTATGAACTCGATGTTATGGCAAATGGCTATGAATGGCTGGTTCATACAACAAAATTTGTGCCGGTTGGTACACATGTAGGTATTAAGGTCATTCCATTTAACATTCAAATCATGCACAAGCCGGAATCCTCCGATGAAAAGGCGGTGGAAATCGATGAATAAACTAAAAAAACAGCTTTTAGCAGGACCATATCTGGTCTGGATTATCGGTTTTACGATTCTTCCGCTGGCAATGATTTTATATTATGCCTTTTATGATGCAAACGGAAGTTTTACGTTACAGTATATTTCTGAGATTTTTACACCAATCAATTTAAAAGCCATGGGACTTTCTTTAGAACTTGGACTTGCATGTACGGTCATATGTCTGCTTCTTGCTTATCCTCTTGCTATGATTTTAAGCAATTTGCAGATTCGAAATCAAAGTTTTGTTGTATTTATCTTCATGCTTCCGATGTGGATGAACTTTATGCTTCGTATTTTGGCATGGAAGCTGCTTTTAAATAAAAACGGCGTATTGAATACGATTCTGCTTTCCCTTGGATTGGAACGTATCAACATCTTAAATACACCTGCTGCCGTTGTATTTGGCATGGTTTATGATTATCTTCCATTTATGATTCTGCCAATTTACAACTCTATGGTACGAATCAAAAAGGATTATATCGAAGCCGCAAGAGATTTAGGTGCAAATGATTTGATTATATTTTTTAAAATCATTATTCCACTTACCTTATCCGGCATTATCAGCGGCATTGTGATGGTTTTTGTCCCAACACTTACCTCTTTTGCAATTTCCGAGCTTTTGGGTGGTGGAAAAGTACTTCTTATTGGCAATATTATTGAAGAAAGCTTTATGCAGGGCATGCAATGGAATTCCGGCAGCGGCTTATCTTTCGTACTGATGCTGTTTGTTATGGTCAGCATGACGGTTATGAACAAATTTGATAAAGATGGGGAGGGAACAGCCGTATGGTAAAAAAAATCATTTCCAATGCTTATATGGCACTTATTTTCCTGTTTTTATATCTGCCTATTTTTGTTTTGATTATCCTATCCTTTAATGATTCCAAAACGCGTGTGGAATGGGGCGGATTTACATTAAACTGGTATATCGAATGTTTCAAAAGTGAAACCATTATGTCAGCATTTGCCACAACTTTGCAAATTACATTGATTTCTGCTGTCGTTTCCACCATCATTGGAACGTTGGCAGCGATTGGTATTAGTGCTATGAAACGAAACAGCCGCACTTTCTACTTAGGTGCTACAAATATCCCACTTTTAAATGCGGATATTGTTACCGGTATTTCCTTAATGCTTTTATTTGTAAAATTTGTAGATTTAGGATTTGTAACGGTACTCGTTGCACATATTACATTTAGTATCCCTTATGTTATTTTAAACGTATTACCAAAATTAAAGCAGGCAAATCGTTCTACTTACGAAGCTGCTTTGGATTTAGGTGCTACACCGCTTTATGCATTTTATAAAGTAACATGGCCTGAAATTCGTTCGGGTGTTTTTTCCGGCTTTTTAATGGCAGTTACCATGTCACTTGACGATTTTAGCATTACTTACTTTACAAAAGGTGCAGGTGTCAATACCCTTTCCACAATGCTCTACACTGAGCTTCGAAAAGGAATCAAGCCTGAGCTGTATGCGTTATCTACCATTTTGTTCCTTACAGTCTTGATTTTGCTTTTGATTATCAATTATCAGCCAGCAAAAAAGAAAACGACACCACAGCCTATCAATATGTAAATGAAAACAAAGCATTTTTAATCATTTACAGCTATAAAAGTAGAAAGGATATCTTCTATGAAAAAGAGAGTAATTTGTGCCGGAATTTTTGCGATATTTCTAATTACTTCCTTAATTGGATGTGGAGACACATCTTCCACCGAAGAAACAAAAGGTGGAAACACCCTAACCGTATTAAATTATGGAAAATATATCGATGAAGATGCTTTAAAGCAATTTGAAGAAGAAACCGGCATTGATATCAAATACGAAGAATATGAAAGTCCGGAAGAAATGTATACCAAATACAAAGCAGGGGCAATTGATTATGATGTTATCTGCACTTCCGAATATATCATTCAAAAGCTCATAAGCGAAGGCGAAGTCTTAGAACAGGATTATACATCTTTAGAAAACTATAAAAACCTTGATTCCGATATTTTAAAAATGGCACAATCTTATGATGCAAATAACACTTATACCGTTCCATATTTTTATGGCACATTAGGGATTGTTTATGACACAACAAAAGTATCAGAAGAAGAAGTTTCTTCTTGGAACTGCCTTTGGGATAAGAGCCATAAAAACGAAATTATTATGATGAATTCCGTTCGCGATGCTTTTGTACCTGCTTTGAAATTATCCGGTTATGGCATCAATGATACAAGCGAATCAAATCTTCGGAAGGCACTTTCCCTTTTAAATAAGCAATTTCCAATTGTTTATGCCTATTTTGTAGATGAAATCGGCGACGAAATGATTTCGGGAAATGCACATATGGCACTTATTTATTCAGGAGAAGCCGCTTACGCAATGGATTATAATGAAAATTTAGCATATGCCATTCCAAAAGAAGGTTCTAATCTTTGGATTGACTCTTGGTTTATTCCAAAAACATGCAAAAATGAAAAAGCTGCAATGGCTTTTATTGATTATCTTTGCCGTGATGATGTCGCAATGGCAAACTTTGAATATGTATACTACGCTTCCCCAATTACTTCCGTTGTAGAAAGTCTCGACGAAGAAGTAAAATCCAATGAAGCCATTATTCCATCCAAAGAATCCTTGGAAAATTGTGAAATATTTATTGCTATCGACGATGAAAAAACAGCTCTTTTAAATCACCTTTGGCAAGAATTAAAGTCACAAATTATTGAATAATTCCGGAATTTTAAGAATTTCTTGTAACTTTATATGAAATATGTTATGCTATCCGCGAAGCCTTAAATGTGCTTTGCGGATTCTTTTTTAGCATTTTTGCTTATCTTGCTGATTCAAGAAAATATCACCTGCCCACTATAAGGAGAATTATGAATTATCAAGAATTTATTGCCCATATCAAAGACAACATTTCTGCCCGTCTTACCGATGGTCGTACTGTACGAATCGAGCCGATTACTAAAAACAATGGCATGGTTTATGATGGAATGATTATTATCGACCCTTTTATTAACATTTCCCCAACGATTTATTTAAACCCATACTACCAACACTATCTTTCCGGCACTTCCATCACCGATATTTGCGACTGCATTTTTTCATCCTATCAAAAAAACCTTCCTACAAAAGACTTCGATGTTTCTTTATTCAAAGATTTTTCCAAAGCCCAAAAACGCATTGTTATGAAGCTGATAAATCAGGAAAGAAATAGCTCTCTCTTGCAAAATATTCCCCACATTCCCTATTTGGACATGGCAATTGTATTTGTATGCTGCGTTACAGAATTAAAACAAGACTTTGCTACGATTTTAATTCAGAACAAACATTTAGAACTTTGGAATATTGATACGGAACAACTGTATGCGATTGCCAAAAACAACACTCCGAATTTACTTCCTTATCTGTTAGACCCTATGGAAAATGCCCTTTGTGACTTGATAGATACAAGCATCCCATTTTTTCAAGAAATCCCCTTATATATCCTCACAAATCAGCTAAAAATCAATGGAGCTGCAAGCATTTTATATGAAGATGTATTAAAACAAGTAGCAGACAAATTGGATAGTGACTTAATTGTACTGCCAAGCAGCATCCATGAAGTCATTTTACTTCCTGCTAACCAAGCCACCTTGCATGCTTATGATTATAATACAATGGTAAAAGAGGTAAATGCAACACAACTTGCAACGGACGAAATTCTCTCCGACCATGCTTATTACTATAGTAAAGAAAAAGATGAATTAAGCATGTAAATTGTGTTCTCCCACATAAATATCAGGTTTTACTATTACAATACTCAAAACAATGAGCAAAAATATGGACATATAAAATTTAAGCATAAAGCCAAATTTTATATGTCCACTTTTATAATACATTTCCCATTAAACTTTTGAGTTAATCATCAAAACTCACTATCCTTCAATCAACTTCGTATATAATTCTTCATACTTTCTTGCAGAAGCATTCCATGAGAAATCTGCTTCCATTGCACGTTTCATTAAGCCTTCCCAAGCCTTCTTATCCTCTGAAAAGACTTTATTGGCATAACAAATGGTATTTAACATATCATGTGCATTGTAATTACTGAAACAAAAACCTGTTCCGGTATTTTCATGTTCATTATATGATTCTACAGTATCTTTCAAACCTCCTGTCTCACGCACAATTGGAATTGTTCCATAACGCATAGACATCATTTGGCTGAGTCCACATGGCTCAAAGAGAGATGGCATTAAGAACGCATCACAAGATGCATAAATCATATGTGCTTTTTCTTCGGAATATCCAATATATGCACTTAGCTTGTCCGGATATTTGCCTTGGAAATACTGGAACATTTCCTCAAAACGATATTCCCCCGTTCCGACTACTACAATCTGCACATCCATTGTACTGAGCATTTCTTCCATTATATAAGCAACCAAATCAAAGCCTTTCTGGTCGGTCAATCTGGAAACCATGCCAATCACAAATGCATCTTCTTTTACCGGCAATCCCATTGCTTCCTGCAATGCCTTTTTATTTGCTTGTTTTTTCGTTGCTACTGTATTTACATCAAAATTAGAAACCATAGACGGGTCTGTCATCGGATTAAATTCATCATAATCAATGCCATTTACAATGCCATACAAATCCTTTTTGCGAGCACGCATAAGTCCATCTAATCCTTCGCCACCTTCCGGTGTTGCAATGTCTTTTGCATAGCTTGGACTAACAGTAGAAACTGCATCCGCATATACTAAACCGCCTTTTAAGTAGTTTGCTTCCCCATAAGCTTCTAACTTGTCTGAAGTGAAAATGGAAATTGGCAAACCTGTAATATCACAAATTTCATTTACCATCCATCTTCCCTGAAATTTCATATTATGGATAGAAAATACTGTTTTAATGCCATTATAGAAATTATCCTGTCCAAACCAAGCCTTTAAATAAACCGGCACAAGACCTGTCTGCCAGTCATTACAATGAATCACATCCGGTACAAAATCCAAATATGGCAATGCCATTAGAACTGCCTTGGAAAAATAAGCAAACTTCTCTACATCCTCATAGATATTGTTATAAGGATTATTTCCTGCAAAATAAAATTCATTGTCTACAAAATAATATGTAACCCCTTTGTATTCGGATTTAAAAATGCCTGCATACTGTTTTCTCCAGTTTAAATCCACATAAAAATGGCATACAAACTGTAATTCTGACAAAAATGATTCTTTCATGCATGCATACTTCGGCAAAATAATCCGAACATCAAATTTTTCTTTGTTCATATATCTTGGCAAAGAACCTGCAACATCTGCAAGCCCGCCTGTTTTGATATATGGAACTGCTTCTGATGAAACCAATAATATTTTTTTCATATACCCCTCCTGATACATTTATTTTAACCAAATATTTACTTGAATCAATTATAGCAGACGTTTTAAGGAAATAAAAGAAAAATAAGTATATTTTTGTATAATCCCATTTATACATAAAAAAGTACAGAAACACCGCCAAGCATCCCTGCACTTATATTCTCCACATCTCTATTTAATTTGCAAGCGTATTCTATCCGTAATCAATGCAATAAACTCAGAATTTGTTGGTTTTCCTTTCACAATGCTTACGGTATAACCAAACATTTCATTTAATGTATCCATGCGACCTCTGCTCCATGCAACTTCAATTGCATGTCGAATCGCACGCTCTACCCTGCTTGAGGTTGTCTGATACTTCTTGGCAATCGTAGGATACAAGACTTTTGTAATTGAATGCAGCATTTCCATATCTTCTACGGATAATATAATAGCATCCCTCAAATACTGATATCCCTTAATATGTGCCGGAACTCCTACATCATGTATAATATTTGTTACAATTGCTTCCAAATCGAACTGTTCTCTTTGTTCTATTTTCTTTTCTTCTGCTAAAATCTTACTTTCCCGATATTCTTTTCTGGTTGTCAGACTTTTTATCCTGTTAATTAAGATTTCATTATCAAATGGCTTCATCACAAAATAAGATGCTCCTTTTACTATTGCAGCTTCTGTAATTTGTTCTTGTCCAATCGCACTAATCATAACAAAAGCCGGCTGTTTTACCAGTTCTTTATCCTGATGAACCTTGTCCAACACTCCGAGTCCGTCCATCTTTGGCATTACGACATCCAGTAAAACAACATCCGGCTTCTTTTCTTTTATCATTTGGTAGGCTTCAACTCCATTTTCGGCTGTGCCTACTACCTGGAGTTCTTCATCGCTGTCGATTATTTTTGACAACAGTTGAACCATTTGCAGATTATCATCCGCAATTCCGACATTTAACTTGCCCATTCCAAGCCTCCTATAATGTTTTAAGTCACTTACTAAGCTGACTTAAAACATTATAGTAAAAGCAGTCGAAATGAGTTTGTCAGAATTTGTCGACAACTTCCTTAATTTCTATTTTTTCAACAGTTAACTTGTCATTTTGCAAAAATCCTGTTATTGTGTCACCAATTTCTGCAAATAAAAGTTCTTCATTTTCATGGAATAAAGATTTATATACCATTCCATCTTCTGTTCCCATATATACATACGTATTTCCATCTACATCCACAAAGCGAATGACAGAAATCACAAAACTTACCTGTGTTTTTTCTGTAGTCTCATTCGCTCCTTCTGAGCCTAAAATTTCTTCATTTAAAGTCAATCCTAATTTATTGGCATACAAGCTGACGCACTCTTCTCTTGTATTGGCAACCGCTACTTTTCCATAATCCTTTACGTTTACCATATAATACATTTTCACAAGACCTGATTGGTCTTTTAATACACCAATATAGGATAATTCATTGTCTACATTAATAAGTGTTGGGAAGGATGCACTATATCCATACTGCTGTACTTCCCCTTCTGCCGCATTCATGGCAGACTGCTCATTTGCACTCGAAACAGCTACATATTTGTATTCACTGGTTCTTTCATTTACCATAATAAATCCTAAGTTGGAACTATCTGCTGCCATAGAAGTTACTCCGGTATATACATAAATGTCTCCATCTTTTGCAATATACCCGAAATCTGTTCCTGCTTCTGCATCATCGTCCTCCTCATCGTCATCCTCAGAAGAAGCGTCAATCGTTGTAGTCTGCATACAACCGGTATTTGCACCAAAAGAAGTTCCATTCCAATAACCATTGATATTCTTATGGGAAACATTATAAAGCTCACAAATCAAATCCCCCGGAACTACATAATCCACCCAAAGTGGAATTTCATTTATTTCATAATAATCACTTTCGCCACTAACAGGATTGGTAATAATCGCACCAGCTACGACTTCTCCACCAAACACACCAATCGTTTTATCAAATACGCTGGTTACATAGTATGGATTGCCGTCTTCATCAATTTCAAAATGAATATTTCCCATCATTTTAGTTGGGAATTGATAATGCAGGTGTCTGTATAAGTCTTTTCCAAAATAAGCAGATGGCACATAGTGAAGTCCTTCTTGCAATTCCACATAGTCAGCCGTCATTGTAGTCGGGGATACGGAAACATATCCTGTTACACCCGTATCTTTATTGCTCATCCATTTAAAAAATCCTACATATTCCAACGGAGCAATTTTAACCGCATCTTCCTTTACGTTTAACTGTATGTAATCATCGGATACATTAAATGCTGAAAAGTTCTCAATCGCACCGATTTCGCGGTCACCTAATTGTCTTGCAGAAGCTGTGTCCATAAGTGCAATACTTTCTGCATCTTCTTCGGAAAGTATCATATCGCTGCTGATTTCCTCCACCTGAATAATTTGTGCATAGCGGGAAGAATTAAAAATCTGTGCACCTGTCAAACCACATACCATAAATGCAACAATAAGAAGAATTGGGGCAAGAAATGGTAGAAACATCAGCTTCGTTTTCTTTTGCGAAACAATGTTTTTTGTCAAAAATCCACCGGAAAGAAACAAAGCATTCAGCCCGCTATAAATACCTAAAATCATAATACATTTCAGCCAACATTCAGGAGCATGAATATTCCATGGCGTAGGAAATATGTAATGAAAAATTAAAATAATAATCGTACCTACCACATACGATAATAACATATACCCCAATACACTTTTTGGTTTCTTCACAAAATTGGCACTCTTTGTCATAATGAAAACCTCCTACCATTTTCTAACTTTTACGAATAACTGCTTTATAAAAATCTACGCCTTTTGGCAGCACACCCTGATTGATGTTCTCATCCAAACCATGAATCGTGCCATGCTGCTGCATATTGATATATAACGGTGCAAAACGGATACAGTTATCACAGATTTTTGTATAATATTTTGCGTCTGTTCCGCCTGTCATAACATATGGAGAAATACCAAGTCCCGGATATACTTCTTTTGCTACTTCCTCAATCAGTAAGAAAGCTTTTCCTTTATAATCTACTACCGGACATGGGTCATCCGCATAAATAACTTCTGTTTCAAGGTCGTACTCTTTTGCTTTTTTCTTAATGATATCAATGGATTCTTTCGTCGGCTGATGTTGGATAAAACGCATATTTGCCGTTAAAACGGCTTCTTGCGGAAGCACATTCATGCCATCCGAACCTTTTGACATAGTAAAAGCAATCGTTGTGTGAAGCATCGCAGCTCCCGAAGCACTAATGATTGGCATCAGTTTTACAAGCAATGGTTTAAATAACCATAAGTTCGCAAAAACCACTTTCATGCCAAAATCCATATTTGGTGCCATACGGCGAAACATTTCTTCTACCGTTGGTGAAAACTTCGAGGTAAATGGATGATGTTTTTCAACATCTACCATAAATTTTGCCAAACGTACCAATGGTGTATTTTTGATTGGTGCAGATGCATGACCACCTCTGCCATGTGCAGTAAACTTCAAATCCCCATATCCTTTTTCCACGATACCAACCATACCATAAGTACCTTTCACACCACCGATTGGATTATCGATAATCATACCGCCTTCATCCATAACAAGTGCTAACTTCACACCCTGTTTTTCAAGAAATTCCACCGTTTTGGGAGCACCGTCACCACTCCACTCTTCTGTGCAGCTGCTTCCGATATATACATCACATTCCGGCACATAGCCTTCTGCGATTAATTCTTCCAATGCAGTAAAAATGCAAAACAGACTTCCCTTTGTATCGACTGTTCCACGTCCCCAAACGTTTCCATCCTCATCAATATCACCACTAAACGGCTCATGCTTCCATGTTCCGGTTGCCTCTACAACGTCCTGATGGCTCATAAAGAGAATCGGCTCACTTTTGCCTTTCCCTTTCCATTTAAATAGCAAACTTCCATCAAAATTGTGTTTTTCACATACTCTATGTACATTTGGAAACAATTCCTCTAATGTTTTATGGAATTTTAAAAATTTTGTAATATCTGAATCAAAACGGCTAGAAATCGTTTCATCTTGAATCATTCTAGCTAATTGTTTTCCGTATTTTTCAGCTCTTTCACTTTTTTCCGGCTCCATTTTTAAAGTTTTAGCGGCGGTCGGCTTTAGCATCAAAGCTCTTGCTAAAACAACCGCTACCAATACAAGAACCGCTATTAAAATAATCCACCCTATCATAGCATATTCTCCCTCTATAATATAGCTTTTATAACCAATCCTTCTTAAACTTAAGATTCCATTTTTGTTATCTTATCTTTTTTATTTAAGAATTTCCTTTCGTCATCTAAGCTTTTTCATTTAACATTTCACTTTTGTAACCTATACTCTATAATTTCCCCTTTTTAAATAACACAAATCCAATCCCAAGTGCCAAAATACCACTTGGTATCAAAAGCACACTTGTCTGTGAAATCATGGATGGTACGAAAATACAAAGCAGACACATAGCAAGAAGCGGAACAACTGCAATTTTCGGGCTTTTAGCGAAATATTTTAAACCAAGTGCACCAAACAATGCCGGTACTACATTATTGAAAGCAGGAAGCAATGTTTCACTCTGTAAAACAGGCTGCAATGGAACAATTAGCACAACACCTACTAAAATTACCAAAGTAGTAACAATAGCACTTGTTGCAACGCTAATGGTTGATACGATTTCATTCTCCGGTGTTCCCACTTCTGTTTTTGCAAAATCCCTTGCATTAATGGCACATGGAATTTTCATGTTTGTAACATTTCCTGTTAAAAAAGAAAGATAGCTTCCACCCACTCCAAGCATTGGTGTGTAAATTAAAAATTCTACAATTGACATTGGAAGATAAATGATACCGACATTTGCAAAACCTGCCATAAATGCTTTCCAATCTGGTGACACGCCATTTAATGCACCTACTACAAATGGTACGGAAAATAACAGAATGAGTGCAAGAATCATAGTAATTCTTCCGATTTTATGTAAACCATTATTAAATTCTTCAAAAAATAATTCTTTTTCTTTACTATTCATTCTCTATACCTCCTATACCATAAGTTGTAAAACAACCGCAGCCGCCATTGCAACCAACATACTTGCCGCAAGGCTGAAGTTTTCCAATGCTTTCATATCTTTCTTTTGAATCAGATATTCAAATATCGCCATAACAACTGCTGCAACTCCTGCTACAAAAAGTGGCATATAATCAGAGCCTTCTCTTGGAATTGCATCACCAACATATGCCCCGATATAAGCAGCACAAAGACCTACGAACATGGCATTTGTTGCATGAGCCCCAAAACTTGGCTTGCTTTCCCCGTTTTCTGATTTTTTTGGTTTTGCACTTAGTTTACCTAAATACTTCTTCAAAAAGAATAGGCAACAAACAATACCCCCTACGATTCCGGCTGTCATTACAAGTGCAATCGTAACAAAAGCACCCATATTTAATTCATCAATACGAAGTCCGCTAAGACCTGCTCCTGTTGCCGCAATTTCTGCTACATTTAATTCATATTGTAAAGAACCGATTACAGAAAGACGAAGCCATGAAAATGGTACGCCTAACGTTCCACTTAATGCTACAACACCTAATAGAATACTGATGGATGGAAGAAGTGTAAATGTCGCACTAGAGGTAATGATTTTTTTTAATACTTTTTGATCCATTCCAAGTTTTATGCCGGCTTTGTAGCTCTTTACCAAAAATATCACACACATGGCAACTACAAATCCGAGTATTAGTGCCACGATTAGGTAAAATGTACCTGAATTGACACTTGTCAAATAATCGTTCATAAGTTTCTCCTTTTATTTCTTTTCATATTTTCTAAAAAGAACTTGTGCTTATATGCTTTCTATCTGCATAAAAATTAACACTTGCCCTTTGGTATCCTATTATAAACCCTTTTCTAAAAAAAACAATGAAGATTTTCTATTTTCTTCATTTTGCTTGTTTTGTTCCCTACTGTAAGCAAAATAACCGTGTCACTTCATATTCTAAAGTAACACGGTTTTGTATTTATTTTATATCAAAAAACTTTTTATTCTCTTAAAATTCTTTCTATAAATATGTTTTTGCTTTTTCTTCCGTTAATGAAAATTTCTTCATAACCATTTGCAAGATAGTCTCATTTGTGTGACCAAGTTCCTTCATTGCTTCGACTAAAGAAATAATTCCTTTTTCTTCAATTCTGTCAATTGCTTCACACATAGTCTTTACCTCCTTTGACTGTCCTGTACAACTCTAATATATCTTTTTAGTCAAGCAAATATTCGCAATCCGCAAAGGTATGTATTCATTTACTCCGTCACAACTTCCAAATAACTGCTTACACAATACAACACTTGTCCGTTATATTCGACTCTTGACCAACCCACATCATGATTGATGCCTGTTCGTGTAATCACTTCTCCATGTCCAATTTTTACAACTACTTCCGATTCTGCATCTGTAACGCTTGGCAATGTTCTTAAGTTTACAGCATCTTTTGCAGTTACTTTTTCATTTACTTCTACAAAAGTAGTTTTAATGCGATTATCCTCTGATTCACTTTCCGATGATGGTGGTGTATAGCTTAAATTGGTTGTGAGATAACTTGAGACTGCATAATAGGTTTGTCCGTTAAATACGATTTTTGACCAACCACTATCACTCACACCAATTCTTGTAGCCGTTTCGCCATTTTCTAAGGTATATTTTACGGTGCTATCGCTTCCCTGACTTGGCTTATCACGTAAATTTGTCTTTTCCTTTGCCGTTACCGTTTCATTTACCTCTCGAAAGTTCATAAGTGCTCCTGCGTCCGCTTGTTCTTCCTGCGTATTTTCCTCGCCTTTTGCATTTGCAGTATTACGGAAACCAAAATACGCGATATTCATATCTACCGGCTTGCTGATTCCCGGAACTGTGCCTTTGTTGGTATACTGCCACATATCATGTGAACCGGAATAGCTGGATGATGGTGTCTGCGGATATGCAGTTGTCGGATATTGTGCTACCCATACTCTGTAAGAGCCTGTAATGCGGGACATCTCCCATTTTGCATCTGCTTCCATTTCTGATTTTGCCGCATAAAACATTGGTGAATATCCATTTTCTGCAATGCGATTCATAAATGCTAATGCTAAATCCGTACGCTGTGTTTTTGTTAAGTTATATTGGCGATTTTCTGTATTTTCATAGCCTTCACAATTATACGCTACCGGATAAGTGATTTTATAAGCAGAAATAAAGTTCGATACCCAGTCTGCTTCTTCTTTTGCTTCTGCCTCTGTTACTGCGGTAGAAAAGAAGTATGCACCTACTTTAATGCCATATTTGGCAGCTTGCTGCATATTGTACTTGGCATTGCTATCCGCTACGATTTCTCCGCTTTTTAATGTTCGATATCCAACTCGTACCATTGCAAAATCCACATTTGCATCGGCAACTTTCTTCCAATCAATCGTTCCCTGATACTTTGCAACATCAATTCCATAGGTAATTTCTTCCGTTTCATTTCCCGTTGCTTCCGGAATCACATCTGTTGCATTCACGATAGCACCCGACTGCGAAGACATATTTCCAGCAATGGACTTTTGCGGGTCTTCATTTTCATTGGATGCGATTTTGTCTCCGGAAGAACTTTCTGTTTGTGATTCTGTTTCTATTTCTGATTCACTTTCCATTTGGCTTTCTGTTTCATCTAACTCCGTAAGCCCAACTCCCATCGCTTCTGTTTGCTCGGTATTTACGTTTCCCTTTTCTTTTTCATTGTCTTTGCCGCTTATTACAATGATGAAAATGGAAATTACTATCAAAATTGCAACTACGCCTCCAACAATCAGATATTTTTTACTATTTTCCCTCATGTGTACCTCCTTACCTACTATTCATCAAACGGATATTTGCAATCTGCTCTGCTACTTGCCATAACCGAATAATTGCTTTCATAGTCTATCAGATGACGCTTACTCCACCTGACACCAAAAACCTTTCCCACCACTTAGCACTCTATATACTTAAATTTGGAAAACTTTTTATTTCATTCTACAATTTGTAAACCCACTTGTCAATCTTTTCTTTATTTTTGTCATGCAAATCACTCTTACTAATATATATTGTACCAATGAACATAACACTTTTTTTCCTATACCATCCATACTATATGTATATCATAAAGCTAAATAAATCAAGTAAAAATAGATATAAAAATTCCTCTATAACTTTTTATATACTGTCCGCCACATTGTAACAAAACACGCCAAACCGCCTATCGCATTTGAAATGGGTTCCGCTAAAAATACGCCATATACACCAAATCCTATTCTTGGCAACAAAAGTGCTAACGGCACAACAATAATGGCTTTTCGAAGCAATGAGAAAAAGATAGCTCGTTTTGCATCCCCTAATGCCTGAAATACCGATTGTCCCGAAAACTGAAATGCCATAAAGAAAAATCCAAAAAAGTAAATATTTAAGGATTTTGGTCCTGCCGAAATAATTTCGGAGTCATTGGAGAATATTTGAAACAAAAATGTAGGAACCGCCATAACTACTGCCCACGCAAGCACCGTATATACCGTTCCAATCAGCGTGTTGAAGCGAATTCCATTTTTTACTCTATCATAAGCTTTTGCCCCATAATTATAGCCAAGTACCGGCTGAGAACCACTTGCAATTCCGCTTACCGGAAGGGATAATACTTCTCTTACAGAATTTAATACGGTCATAATACCTACATACAAATCCCCTCCATACATCTGCAACGTAGAATTGCATACCACCTGTACCAGACAGTTTGTGCCTTGCATAATGAATCCTGATGCACCTAATGCTATAATTTCTTTCACTCTTTTTATTTCTATTTTCATGGCACTCCGTTTTAATGGAATAATGGCTTTCTTTCCTGTCAAAAAGTGAAGCACCCAGAGTGCCGAAACCATCTGGCTAAGTACGGTTGCAAGTGCTGCCCCTGCAACGCCCATATCAAATACAAACAAAAAAATCGGGTCTAAGATAATATTTAACACCGCACCAATAATCGTTGTCATCATGCCTACTTTTGGAAATCCCTGTGCATTAATAAATCCATTTAATCCTGCTGTCAGCATGGAAAAGGTAGTTCCAAACAAATAGACACTTAAATAGGCATCTGCATATACATAAGATGCTTCACTTGCACCAAATAAAAACAACACCGGTTTTCGAAATATGTAAGAAAGCACAAATAAACAAAGTGAACTGCAAATCAGAAGCGTTACAACATTTCCCAATATTTTTTCCGCTTCTTCCTCCTTCTTTGCACCTCGTGCCATAGAAAACAATGGTGTTCCGCCCGTACCAAATAGGCACGTAAAAGCTGAAATCAGCGTTATAATCGGAAATGCCAATCCAATCCCCGTAAGTGCCATACTATCTGCTCCCGGCAAATGTCCGATATAAATACGGTCTACCACATTGTAAAGTAATTGCACCAGTTGGGCTAATGTTAGCGGAATTGCCTGATTTACAATATTTTTCCAGACGGGTCCTTTTGAAAAATCATTACTCATATGAAACCTCCAGTTTGTCTTTTATCTGCTTCCACTCTCCATAAAGTCTCTCTAACTTCCATGCAGCATTCGCTGGGCTTGTAGATGGCAATTTGATTGCCTGTATGCCGGTTTTTTGCTCGGCATATTTATGATATAATTCATATGCTTTTCCGCCATTTACATAGATTGTATGGATATGGGATTCTTTCAGCATCTGAGAAAAATCATTTACCTCCACATCTCGTATGGATGTGTCACTTGACCCAACAATATTACAACTTGCAATTACATCCCATATTGCAATATGATTTTTAAGTAACATGGCTTTCTTTTCTTCGATTGTCTGCGGCACATCTGTTTCAAGCACCATTGAAAGCACCTTCCAAAAACGGTTCTGTGGATGTCCATAATAAAAATTATTTTCTCTTGATTTTACAGATGGAAAACTTCCTAATATTAAAATGCGGGAATCTTCATTATAAATTGGAGAAAATGTGTGTATCTGATGGGTTAATTCACTCATAACTTGCCTCCTAATAATTTATATAAATATACTTTAACCATTATTTTATCACGTTTACTAAAATATGCAAATTAGAGTTTTTCACTCTTTTTAACACAGCAAAATGGACGTATCACATTTTTGCATATACGCCCATTTAACTTTCATCATCTTTATGTAGTTTTTTCTACTTACTCATTTATTTTATTCTGATTAATATCTCTTAATCTTCTTAGACGGAGTCTTTGGAAATTCCGTATCACGCATTTTCAAACGCTGCACTTTCTTAAATGCAACTGCACTACGATTATATGCATCAATGATTTTCTTCACTTCTGCTTCTAAATCCTCAATGCCTTTTACTCCTGCATAATCCATATCCGGATAAATTTCTGCTTCAATCACGCCTTCGCTTTCTCTGACTAAAACTTCTTTTACCAAACGATTTTCTCCGATTTTATTTTCGAGTTCTTCCGGTGAAACATTTTCTCCGTTTGGTGTGATAATCAGATTTTTCTTACGACCTGTAAGGAATACAAAACCTTCTTCATCCACATAACCCAAATCTCCTGTACGAAGCCATCCATCTACTAAGGTTTCCGCAGTTTCTTCCGGCATTTTGTAGTAGCCCATCATAACACTGCTGCCTCTTACCCAAAGTTCGTTATCTACAGTTTTGGCTTCACAGTTTGGTACAAGCTGACCTACGGATTCTTTTTTAATATTCCACTTCAAATTTGTACTGATAACCGGTGAACATTCCGTCATGCCATAGCCCTGCTGAATCGTAATACCATACTTTTCAAATAAATCAATATATGCAGGTGGCAAATATGCTCCACCACTGCAAATCGTATGGAATTGTTCTCCAAATACTTCTTTCTTGACAATATCTACAGGAAGTCCTGCTGCATCTTCCAATTTTCTTGCCATTGTTTCAATCATCATTGGTACCATAAGAATCATATTCGGCTCAAATAACTTAATATTCTTTGCCATTCGAATCAAAGAATCGTTGATGCAAATAATACTGCCAATGGAAATTCCTTTTAAAATATCCATACTTAAACAATATGCATGATGAATTGGAAGCACCGTAAGAATCACAGTTCTTGCCGGGATTTTCATATCCAAACAAGTAGCATTTTCCGCAAGGTTTCTATGTGTCAACATAACACCTTTACTTTTGCCGGTTGTGCCGGATGTAAACATGATTGTGCAAAGTTTGTCAGGTGAAATTTCACATTCAAAACCACCTTTATTTTCTTCAAGCAATTTTCCAAAAGAAAGAATATTTTCATCACTTTCTTCTTTTTGCATGGAAATAACATATTTCAATTTCGGACAACGTTCTTTCGCAATTGCCATCACATCTGCACGAATTTCGTCTACAACAAATACCGTTACATCTGCTCTATCAATTAATTCACACATTTCTTCTGCCGGCAGCAATACGTCCAACGGAACTGCAACGCTTCCGCTATTTACAATTCCCAAATATGTAACCAACCACGGATACGAGGTCGCACCAGTAAGTGCAATGTGATTTCCACATTCCCCCAATGCTTTCAATACATTGGAAAAACTTTCACTATCTTCTTTTAATTGTACATAACTTTTTGCTGCAATTTCATTCTTTTTTACTTTATAACGGACTGCATCGCCTGTTCCAAATTCTTGTGCCGCATTTACTAAAATTTCACGAATCGTCTTACAAACCATATATACCTGCTTTCTGTTATTTTTTACACTATCTACAAATTACAGTGCTTTCTGTACTCCTTATTTTCTTATAAAATCAATTTTCTATATTTAAAGTATCAACTTCTGTATAGCATACACCGATTGATATGCATTATTCTTCCATTAAGGATTTCATATACTCAAGTGCTTCCCCAACGGTATAAATATTTGCAACTTTCTGTTGGTCAATTTCAATATCAAATTCATCTTCCAATTCTCCCAGCATGGTCATAAAGTCAAATGATGTAAATCCCAAATCTTCCATAAAACGAGACTCCGGTTTTACGTCCTCTACTTCTACTTCTACATAATTACAGATTATTTCAGCAAATTTTTCTAACATCGCACTCTGCTTCCTTTCTTTTCATTTTTAAATTCTTAGTTCCTAAAATCACAAATGACGTTTTATACATTACACAAAAGCCTCATTAAGATAAGCCTGTTTTTATATTTATGCAACTATTTATCCATAAGTTTCACTTGTCATTTTCCTATATTAACTTAATAATATCCCCAATTGACAAATCCGGATTTTCTATACCTTTAAACATAATCTTACATAAATAATAGTACATATACTCCAAATCGTCTCTGCTTACCGCTTTTACCTGATGTTCAAAAGAGAAATCCAATCCATTATCATCCGGTCTGTGCATAACGGTCAGATACATTGCTTGTGTTGTAGCACCATTTGCATACCATTTTGTCTTATATTTAATATCGCCTAATTTAGCTAATCCGTTTTCTCTTAATGTGAGAGGCTGATATGTAAGAGCCATTGGTTCATAGGTATGTCCCGGTTCTACCGGATACATTTTTCCTCTCATTGCAAAATATTCTACCGGATTAAAGTTTGCATGACGGAAGTATTCATTTTGCATATCACGAATTGCATAAATTCCCTCTATAAATGTCATGGTTTCCGGAAAGATAGTACGGAATGGGAAGGAATGAACTCTGGTTCCACCGGATTTCTTTTCTTTTAATGTTGCTCTTCTTGCAATCGCTGTATTAATGGAAACATCATCATTTCCGTTCATTTTTTGGAAATAGGTACGAAGCCCCATCATAAGAAGCACTACCAAAGAAATATGATGTTTATCGCAAAAAGCCATCAGTCTCTGTGTCGGTTCTGCTTCCAGATGGAAAACATCCAATGCAGAATCTACAGAATCAGAAACATTAATTGCTGCACGCAAGTTTGGATTTCCTGTACGCTGACGTGCTGCTTCCAGACGCTCAGGTCCTCTGATACCATTATAAATCGGTTCACTTTCTTCGATAATTTTACGGAAAAACTCTGTATCTCTTTCTTTTGCCTTAGAGCCTGCTTCATATGCCAAATCTTTCTGCAGCTGTTCTACATAAGATGCCATATCTTTTGGATACGGAACTTCTTCATATAATGTACTACAATAGATTTCTATTACATCACGTAAAAATCCAATTAATGACTGTGCATCTACAATCATATGGTCCCCAAGAAAATACATTCCGTTATATCCATCCGGCATTTTAATCATAACAATGCGGTTCATTGGAGAATCACTTCTTTTAAATGGCACTTTTGTCCATGCCGACATGGTAGCTTCTGCCTCTTCCAACGTTTTATCCGAAAAATCGACAAATTCAATATCACGTTCTTCTTTATCTACAATATACTGATACCAATTGCCCTCTTTGTCACTAGCAAAACGAACACGCATAAATTCGTTACGTTCGTATGCTTTATAAATGGCTTTTTTCAATTCATCCCAATTAATATCCGTCTCAATAGTCAAACTTGTACCAATATTTAAAACTTCCTTTTTCGGGCAGAAATTCTGATAATAAAAATGAAATTTCTGTGCAATTGTTAGTGGATACACCGGGTATCCTTTTCTTTTTCGCATCATACGATTACTCCTCCAATAAATTCATTCAATGCCATCTCATATTTTTCAGTTTCTTTATAGTAACTTTCTGCATGGGAAGCCCCTTCTACAATTACTTGAACGGTTCCCGGCTTGCAGTTTTTATAAATTTCTTCACACATGGACACCGGAACAAAGAAATCTTCATCTCCATGAATCAGCAAAATTGGCACATCTGCCTTTTTTACTTCTTCTGCTGCATTACATTCATCTAATGCATATCCTGCTTTCTTTTTATTTACTTCATTTGCAATCTGCATAATTGGAAATGCCGGCATATGGTACATGGAATGAAGCACATGTGTAAATACTGCTTTCGCTGAAGTAAAAGCACAATCTGAAATAATACCCTTTACCTGTGATGGTAATGAAAGTCCGCTCGTCATAAGTACCGTAGCTCCGCCCATGGAAGTGCCATGCAAAAGAATCTGCACATCTTCACCACACTCTGCAATTACCCACTTTATCCATTTCACAGCATCCCAACGGTCTTTCACACCAAAACCGATATACGTTCCTTCACTTTCACCATGAGCTCTCGCATCCGGCAGCAGCATAGCATATCCATTCTTTAAATAATAATCAGATAAGCCGATATAGTCACTCATTCCCTGACTGGTATATCCATGAAAACCGATGACAACCTTTTTTGCATCCTGATTTGGCACAAATGTTGCATGTAATTTTAATCCATCATCAGATGTTATATATACATCTTTCCTTGGCTGTTCCAAAAAACGCTGCTTTCGTTCCTGCAACATCGGCATATATGCATCCCAATCTGTTCCTGACATTTTCATGGTACGTTCTTTCTTAGCGGTACTTCTCTTTAATGCAATATTATAAAAATATGCAGAAGCACCGACTTCTGTAATTGCAAGAATGCCAAGACCAATTCCTGCAAGTCCCAATAACCCTTTTGATTTCGATTTCTGCATCTTTGTCTCCTTGTCTTATTTACGGCTATCTAACATTTCTTTTAATTTTAAAGCTTTGTCAACATCCCCTTCAAATTTGAGTTTCTGCAATGTTACTGCCATAATTGGGTCGAGTTTTCCATCTGCAATTTGAAGCAATGTCTTTCCTGAACAAGTAAACGTCACATGTCTATTATGATAGTCATATGGTTCTACACTTAATTTTCCATCTTTTACCTCTGCGTAAAAAATGCCCTCTCCTTCACCAGTAATATTAAACTGATAAGCCAGATGTTCTTTGATATTGCTTACATCCGCCCCCATAAATTTACCTTTAATTTCTGAAAAAAGTTCTGCGTATGTCATAAACAATCCCCCTTTTTCGACCGATGGTCGATTTGATGATTTCATCATAACACGTTTTCGATCGATGGTCAAGTCATAGAAAAACATATAAACTATCCAAAATCTCCAAATTCTAGCTCGTATTTTCTAACATTTTGCAACTGTCCATTTTCGCTTATTTATGGTATAATTTTTAAATATTACATTAGTACATTTTGTTGATACATTCACTTAGTTAGAAGGAGGCATTTTTTTGACCCAGCAAACAAAATATGACAGAATTTTAAGTGCACTCCAATCACTTTTGGAAAACAAAAATATTGAAACCATTTCTATCCGTGAAATTGCTCAGACTGCCGGTATTGGAAAAGGAAGTATTTATTACTATTTCCCTTCCAAAGATGCCATTTTGGAGGCATTAATCGAACGAAGTTATCAAGGTTCTTTGTCTACAGCTAAATCACTTGCAAAACAAACAGATATTTCCTGTCACAAACGTCTTGCCATGATTTTCGAAGCATGCCGTACTGCATCGTCGTCTTATATGGTTCTGAGAAAAGCTTCCTCTCAAAGCAGCGTGCAGGAAAAGGCATACATTCATCATAAATTTATTCGATATTTAATCAGCGAATTAACTCCGGTACTTACAGAAATCCTTAGACAGGGAATTCAAAACCAAGAACTGGCATTTGAAAATCCTGAAGTATTAGCAGAAACTATACTGATTATTCTTACGGTAAAACTGGATAACTCATTATCGCCTTCCTCTACAGAGGATATCAATCAATTTATGCATTCCTTTGTTTCACTATTGGAAAAAGGCACAGATGCCAAAGAAAGTACTCTTAATTTTTTAACCGTATAAAAAGAATATAATAAAAAGTTGTCACTACATAGTATAGTTACCTCTATGTTATGACAACTTTTCTTTTTTTACAAATGCAAGCATTCCTGCTCGAAAATTTTTTTATCCATACCCTAGAACAAATCTATAACATTCTCGAAAATAGTGTTTCTTTTGCTCCGCAAACCGGACATACAAACCCCTGCTCCAAGGCATCTGTTTCATGCAGATAACCACAAATCCCACAGGAAAAAAGTGCTGTTTTTTCTGTCTCTGCCAATTCTCCATTGCCAAATTTCTTTGCGATTTCTTCTACAAAATAAGCATCCAATTCTTCTTTTTGTGCCATTTCCTGCAAAATAGCAATCGCTTTTTTATGCGGCATTCCGGCTTTATATGGACGGTCTTCTGTCAATGCCTGATAAATATCAAGGCAGGCTAAGAGTCGTTCTTTTTCTCCCAACTCCTGTGCAGTTTTTCCGAATGGATATCCTTTTCCATTCAGTTTTTCATGATGGTATGCTGCCCAACATCGAATTTCCTCAAATCCCTGTATTTTTGATAGAAGTCTCCATGTCCAATCCGCATGTGTTTGAATATGCTTATATTCATCTGCCTCCAAACGTCCCGGCTTTTCTAAAACTGCATTATTTACGAAAAGCTTTCCGATATCATGCAATGCACCGGCAAAATAAAGCTTTGCAGCAGTTGCTTTGTCCCATCCCAAAGAATCTGCCATCTGCTTTGCTTTTCCGGCAATCCCAACAGAATGATATTTTGTAAAAGGCGATTTATAGTCAATAATACGGGCAAACAACTCTGCCAAGTTAAAAATGCTATTATCCTTATTTGTAAATGAAATTTCCATTGGCAACAAGTTATTTTTCAATTGTTCCATTGTATTACTTTGTGTTAAAAGAAGCTGTTCTTTCGATAAAATTTCTAAAAAAACTTGGCTTGCTGTTATTCCAAATAATATACCTTGTTGTTCTCTTACATATGTTTGAATTTCCGCTAATTTTCCCTCTGATTCCTTAGAATCCGTGCCTAGGGCAAATTTCAAATCCACCTCATCTGCAATATGTATCAACTGTGCTCCAAGCGGTGTTTCTTCTTCCTTTTTCCCAAAAGGTCCGCTTCCATCTGCACATTCATGGTGATACAGCACGTATCCTCGCAACATATGGTATCCCGGTATCAATTTCAGGTTATCTTCTCCAGCGATACAATGTTTTTTTCCATCTGCATCTTGCCGCAAAAAGCCATTTTCATAATCGTTTTGATATTCGATTAATGCACTATCATGCAAAAGTGCAGCTGTTGCCAAATCAGATACTTCTTCTTCTGTCATTCCAAGTGCACGTCCCATTTGTACACATAGCCATGCAACTCTTTTTGCATGATGTTCGGTCACACCGAATACTTCTATTTCTACTCGATCTAACGCTTCTGAAAGAACTGCCAGAAGTTCGTTGCGATCTATCTGTATTTCATTCTGTACTTGTGTCATTTTCTACCTCCATTTATATCATCAAATATATTTTTAGCATAAAGAAAGTAAATAAATTTTAGAACTTGAAATATATATCATTATTTCGTTCTCTTTTTACTTTCTACATCTTTCGCTCGCATTTCATAATTACAATCTTCATCTATCATTTCAAGCATAATTTCTGCAAAATACGGGTCAAATTGTGTGCCTTTGCCTTTTTCAATTTCTTCACGCACAATTTCCTGTGAAAGTATCTTACGATAACTACGGTTCGATGTCATGGCATCATAAGCATCAGCAACTCCAATTAACCTTGCATTTTCCGGAATGTCTTCACCTGCAAGTCCATCCGGATAACCTTTGCCATCATATCTCTCATGGTGCCATCTTGCACCTGTAACAATTGCCGGGATTTGTGAAATTGTCTTTAATATGTCACTTCCAATTACCGGATGCTGACGAATGACTTGGTATTCCTCATCTGTCAATCGTCCCGGTTTATTAATGATATGGTCTGGAATACCAATCTTCCCAATGTCATGCAACAGTCCGATATAATAAATATCCTGCTGCTCTTTTGCAGATTTTCCACATCTGCGCGCAATTTCTCTGGAATAAGTCGCTACACGCATAGAATGCCCATTTGTATATTTATCTTTTGCATCAATCGTATTTGCAAGTGTTTTCATAATTTCTTCGGAAAGCTGCTCTACCTGCCGTCTTTGTTCCTGTGCTTCTCTTGTCTGTATTCTTACTTCTTCCTGCAAATTTTTCTGCAAACGGCTAAGCTCTAAGATACGGCTTACACGCTGCAACATAATCTCCGCAACAAACGGCTTTGTAATAAAATCCATTGCCCCCTTGCGAAGTGCTTCAATTTCCGTTTCACGGTCATGGTCACCTGTCAGAAAAATAACCGGAATATCTTTATATTCTTCTGTATTTTGAAGTTGCTCCATTACCTCAAAGCCATCCATTTGCGGCATACGGTAATCCAGTAAAATCAAATCTGGAATTTTTCGCTTTAATAACTCAAGAGCCGCCTGGCCGGAATTCGCGCAAAGCACCTCAAAATGTTCCTTTAAAATAATCATTGCAATTCTAAGATTGATTCCATCGTCATCTACTACAAGTATTGTTTGCTGCATATTGTTTTCTCCATATTGTGTCAAATTATTCGTTTGTTCCATTCTCGATTTAGCTATTATATATCTTCCACTTATTAAAACACAGTCTGTTTTTATTTCACTTATACGCTCTGAATCTTATAACATTGGTACAATCTTAACATGCAAAAGTAAGTTTTTCAAGTATTCACATCATCACGGATAGCGTAAATTTACTGTAGAAAAATGAAGTTTCCAATCTGCTTTCCGGAAGTGCCATGTTCTCTTGCAATCGTAATAATTGTACCCGGTTTTGAATGTTTAATCACCAGATTTTCCATTTCTTAATGATACTCCAACATATTCTCAATAAAAATCCCATATCCTTTTGTAGGGTTATTTACAAGCACATGTGTGACAGCCCCCACTATTTTTCCATTTTGAATAATAGGTGAGCCACTCATCCCCTGTATAATTCCGCCTGTCAATTCCAGCAACTCATCATCTGTAACCTCAATATGCAGTCCCTTTTTCGAATCAACCGACAGATAATCCACATAAGTAATCCTAATATCATACACTTGTCGCATTCCTGATACTTCCGAAATAATCTGTGCGTCCCCCTCTACAATCTCCTGTTTTTGTGCAACAGGATATATTTCTTGCGATGCCGCATAACTTTTCAAATCTTCGCTATCTAATTTTCCAAACACACCTGCTGCACAATTTGTTTTCAAATTGCCAATATGATTCGAACTTCCATAATAAATTACTCCCTTAATCTCCCCAGGTGTGCCCTTTTTTCCTTTTCGAATACTCACAATCTCAGAATGATAAATATCTCCGTCTTTTGTTTTCATCAAAAATTCCGTCTCACCATCGCTCATGCCATGGCCAAGTGCTGCAAAACTTCCATCTTCTGCAAAATAAGTAATCGTTCCTACACCTGCCAAATCATCTTTCACCCAAATTCCTAACATATATTCTCCATTTTTAGCAAGTATTGGTGTAATTTCCGTTTCAAACGTCGCTTCTTCCCGCATTACCATCATACGAATGGGATTTCCTTCTGATTCTGTAACAATATTTATCAAATCTTCTTTGCAGGTCAATTCCACTCCATTCATTTCCAAAATATAATCTCCTGATTTCACAACAGAATGTGCGGGATTTTCAGACGTACCTTCCGCTGATTCAATCAGACTTGTCGCAATCACAAAGATTCCATCTGACTTTGTATAAATCCCTACCACTTTTCCGCAAGGATATACATATCGTACTTGTTCATTGCTTGCTGTTTTTCCTTTTCCCCAAAAATCCTGATTGGGTATCTCACTAAGGACTAATTCATAACCAAGCAAAATAACTGCACAAGCGTACACCATTACCAAATTTTTCACTATTTTCACATAAAAATTCCGCATACTGTTACTCCTTTACATAGGATTAGTATGCGGAATCTTTTATTTTTTCATGTACGCCAATTCTTTCATTTCTTTTGCGTTTTTGATAACGGCATCTGTAATTTCCACGCCACCAAGCATTCGTGCTAATTCCAAAATGCTTTCTTCTTCTTTTAATTTATAAATATTGGAATGTGTTTCGCTATTTTCTACTTTCTTTTCAATTAAAAAATGCCCATCTGCCATTGCTGCAATCTGTGGAAGATGCGTAATACAGATAATCTGATGATTACGTCCTAATACATTCATTTTTTCAGCAACCATTTGAGCAGTACGTCCGCTAATTCCGCTGTCAATTTCGTCAAAAATCAAACTTTCTATCTCATCGGCATCTGCCATAATCGTTTTAATTGCAAGCATAATACGGGAAAGCTCACCACCGGAAGCAATTTTCCCAAGTGGCTTTACCGGCTCACCCGGATTTGTAGAAATCATAAACTCCGGTTCATCATAGCCATTTGCGGAATATGCGGTAGGTTCGCCAAATTCCATGTCAAATATCACATCTAAAAAATTCAAATCCTTAAGTGCAGATGTAATTGCTTGACAAAGCACTTCTGCCTGTTTTTTACGAATTTTTGAAATTGCTTCACACCGCTTTTGTACTTTTTGCTCCGCTTCTTTTAAAGAGACGGATAACTTATGTAA
Organism: uncultured Lachnobacterium sp.; assembly: GCA_937889225.1. Lineage (GTDB taxonomy): Bacteria > Bacillota > Clostridia > Lachnospirales > Lachnospiraceae > Roseburia. Next base: position 32,464 of record CALAST010000040.1, read on the forward strand.
ATATTCATCATAATCATTTAACACGTTAATACGCTGGCATTTTTCTTCATATACCTGTAGAATTGTTTCTATTGAATTGCCATATTTGGATTTCAAATGATTGATAACATCCAAACGTTTCTCTATCTTATAAAATGTTTCCTCGTCAAAATCTGCACCGGATATATAAGAAGATAATTCATGGTTAAAATCATGCAGAAGATTTTCGATATCATAAAGCTGATTTTCCAGTTCTTCTATGTGCTTATCATAGCCTGATATCAAAGAAACTTCACGAAGTGCTCTGCCAATTAAAGCGGATGCACTTTCTCCATCTCCTGCGGTCGCTTCGTAAGCCAAATTGACACTTTCCATAATTTTACGACTATTGGAAAAGCGTTTGAATTCTTCTTCGAGTTTTTCATCTTCTCCAATACAAAGCTGTGCTTCTTCTATTTCATTTGCTTCATATTCCAAAAAAGATAATTCTCTTTTTCGTTCTTCCACATCCATGTTGGAATGTTCCCATTCTTCTTTTAGCTTTTTATATTCGAGATATTCGCTTTTTAAGCTCTCTTTTAAGTCACCAAGCTCATTTTTTGCATAGGCATCCAAAATATCCAAATGTTTCTTTTTGGATAAAAGCGACTGGTGCTCATGCTGTCCATGAATATCAATCAACAAAGAAGAAACTGCCTTTAATTTTGCTGCGGAAACTGCCTCTCCATTAATACGTGCAATCGCTTTTCCGGAGGTGATTTTACGACTCAAAATCACAACTCCATCCTCTTCCACTTCAATATCCATTTCTTTTAGTTTGGCTCTTACCTTATCATTTTCAACAGAAAATACCAACTCTACAAATGCTGTCTCTCCATTTTCTTTCAGCATTTCTTTGGATACTTTCTGCCCTAGTGCCAAATTGATAGAACCAATAATAATTGATTTTCCTGCACCGGTTTCCCCTGTTAAAATATTTAACCCTTCCGAAAATTCCACTTCTGATTCATCAATTAACGCCAGATTTTTCACATGTAAATTTTGTAACATATTTACGTTTTGCTGTTCTCCCTTCTTACTACTCTATAATCTTACGAAGCCGCTTCATAAGTGCCGCAGTATCTTCTACAGTTCGAATCGCACACATAATCGTATCATCTCCCGCTATCGAACCTACGATTTCATGCAGATTCATGGCATCCAATGAAGCACATACCGCTCCTGCCATACCGGAAACGGTTTTTATCACTAAGATATTTTGTGCCATATCCATCGAAACAAACCCATCCCGCAATACACGAATATATTTTTCTGATAAAATTTCTACGGAATCATTTAATACGGCATATTTTTGTCTGCCACCGGAAATTGCAATTTTGGTAAGTTTCAATTCCCGAATATCTCTCGATACCGTAGCTTGCGTTACTGCAAAACCTTCTTTTAATAAGTAATTTAACAATTCTTCCTGTGTTTCTATCTCATTCTTTTGAATCAATTCCAATATTTTGGATTGTCTTCTTGTCTTCATTATGTCTCCCTACGTATAAGTTCCCATTTTATTGCGAAGTATTTCCAAAAAGCTTCTGCTGCTCAATTTGCAGATTTTTACCACATCTGTGGAACGCATAATTCTTAATCTATCACCTACAAGCAAAGTCTCACATATATCTCCATCGCAACTAATGCCTGCTGTTTCATCTCTTTGATAACGTCTTGTTCCCAACTCTACTTCTATAATATCGTCAGCTGCCAAAACAATACTCTTGGAATTTAAATTATGTGCATTAATCGGTGTCAAAACCAACATTTTTGCTTTTGGGTCAACAATCGGTCCTCCTGCTGATAAATTATATCCGGTTGTTCCTGTAGGGGTAGAAATAATAACTCCATCTGCCTCATAAGTTGTTAAAGGCTCTCCATTTACATAAATATGCAATCGCAAAATTGATAAATCTGCCGGGCGATGAATCACCAAATCATTCAATGCGGAATATTTTACCCATTCCCTTGCTTTTCTTTTGTTTATGCAATTCGTTTGCTTTTCGGAATTGGAACTTTTTTCTTTACTATTTCTTACAATAATCCCTTCCAACATCATACGTTCTTCTACCATAAATGTATCCGACATCAAACGGTCAATCGCAGTAAAAACCTTATCTTCTTTTACTTCACATAAATAGCCTAATGTTCCCATATTTATGCCAATCAGAGGAATGGCTCTATCATGTGTTCTTGTAGCTGCACGAATCAGCGTTCCATCGCCACCCAACACCAACATGCATTCCGTATCATTTGGCATTTTAGAAAAATCAATGTCCTCACAATCTTTTATCTGCCCATTATCTTCACACAAAGATATTACATTTCCACCCTTTTTTATGATATAGGATGCAATTTCCTTTGTTAACTTTAAATCTTTATCTTTATACGCATTGGTTACAATTGCAAATCTTTGCATATTTATCTATCCAGATTTCCATGTGCAGCTTCTACTGTTTTCTGAAAATCAACAGATTCCTCCTTTTTCGGATTATTATCTTTTTCAATATATATTAAATACTCAATATTTCCTTCCGGTCCTTTAATTGGAGAATATTCCAAATTTAATACCGAAAATCCATGTTCAAGACAAAATCGTATCATGGATTGCACAACTTCTTTGTGTACCTTTTTGTCCTTTACAACACCTTTTTTTCCTACTTTTTCCCGACCTGCTTCAAATTGTGGCTTAATCAGACAAACCATTTGCCCTTGTTCTTTCAATAACATTCTTACTGTCGGCAAAATCTTCGTTAAAGAAATAAAGGATACATCTGCTGATGCGAAATCAAGTAATTCTCCAATCTGCTCCGGTGTGACATAACGAATGTTTGTCTTTTCCATACTTATGACACGTATATCATTTTGAAGTGTTTCATCTAATTGCTCATGTCCTACATCCACGGAATATACTTTTTTGGCACCATTTTGCAGCATACAATCCGTAAAACCTCCTGTAGATGCACCAATATCCATGCATACCTTATCCGTTAAATCAATCCCAAAATGTGTTATGGCCTTTTCTAACTTTAAACCTCCGCGGCTGACATATTTCAATGTCTCACCGCGAACTTCGATAGTGCAATCATCTTCAAGGACTGCACCTGCTTTTTCTGTTTTGTTATTATTTACATAAACCTGCCCTGCTTTAATCATGGCTTTTGCTTTTTCTCTCGATTTTGCCCATCCCTGCGTTACCATTAACACATCTAAACGTTCTTTCATACTCTATTAAACAATTCTCCAATAACTATAATTTATTATTCCCCATTATGAGCAAATACTACTAAACTTTCTAAATCTAATTTTTGCAAATGTCAAGTAAATATTTATAATCGCATTTGTCCCTTGCCCATAATAAATATTATCTTCACTTACTTTAGTCAATCGGATATTCGCAATCCGCTTTCGCTACTTGCTCATAACCGAATAGCTATCTTTTCTATAATCGCCTCTGCATCCAATCCAATAGCAGCTTTTAATTTCTCTACATTGCCGTGTTCCACATACATATTCGGAATTGCAATTATCTGTACTTTGATATCCAGATTCTGCTCTTTTACAAATGCAGATACATGTTCTCCAAATCCGCCACTTACAATATTTTCTTCCATTGTGACAAGCAAACTATGTTCTTCTGCTAAAGAAGAAATCATGTCTTTATCAAATGGCATTGCAAATCTGGCATTTACAATGGTAGCTGTAATGCCTTTTTCTTTTAATCCTTCTGCCACTTTTTCAGCCGTTTCTACCATGCTTCCAAGTGCCAAAAGTGCAATTTTCTCACCGGATTGAATGATTTCTGCTTTTCCATATACAATCGGTGTTCTTGGTGTTTTCAATCCTTCATAGGCTGTGCCTCTTGGGTAACGTACCGCAATCGGTCTGTCATATTCTGTGGCAAATTTCAGCATATCTGCTAATTCCCATTTATTTTTTGGTGCCATAATAGTCATATTTGGAATGGAAGATAAATACGAAATATCATAAATACCCTGATGTGTTTCTCCATCACTTCCAACCAAACCGGCTCTGTCTATTGCAAAAACGACAGGAAGGTTTTGGATACAAACATCATGCAGCACCTGGTCATATGCTCGCTGTAAAAAGGAAGAATAGACTGCAAATACCGGTTTTAATTCTGCCTTTGCCAAGCCTGCTGCAAATGTGACTGCATGCTGTTCTGCAATTCCCACATCAAAAAATCGATTTGGATATAATTTTGCAAAACGACCAAGCCCTGTCCCTTCTGACATTGCTGCTGTAATTGTTACTATTTTTTCATTTTCTTCTGCTAATGCACATAGTGCCGAAGAAACCGTATCGGTATACGTTGCTTTTTCTTTTTTCTTTAAAGGAATACCCGTAGCAATATCAAACGGCTCCGTTCCATGGAAACGTGCCGGATATTTTTCTGCCGGTGGATAGCCTTTTCCTTTTTCTGTCATCACATGCACAAGCACCGGACCATCCACGCGTTTTGCTTCATGGAAAACCTGCACCATTTCTTTAATATTGCTTCCATCTACCGGACCTAAATAAATAAGCCCCATTTCTTCAAATAACATTCCCGGAATAAATAACTGCTTAATACCGCTTTTGGCATTGCGAATGCTTCTTACAATTCGGTCTCCATATCCCGGAATTTTACTTAAAGAATTCATTACATCGGATTTCAATTCTCGATAAGCATCTGTCGTTCGGAAACTGGAAAGATATTTGCTCATTCCACCTACATTTTCGGAAATGGACATATTATTATCATTCAAAATAATAATAAAATTAGTTTTTAAATGGGAAGCATTATTTAATGCCTCAAATGCCATTCCGCCCGTCAAAGAACCATCACCGATAACTGATACCACATGATAATCTTCTCCTGTCAACTCTCTTGCCGCTGCAAGACCAAGCCCTGCCGAAATGGATGTGGAACTATGACCTGTATTAAAACAATCACATTCACTTTCATTTATTTTCGGAAAGCCACTTAATCCGCCATACTGACGTAATGTATCAAACTCATCTTTTCTTCCGGTTAAAATCTTATGAGTATAAGACTGATGCCCTACATCCCAAATGATTTTATCCTTTGGCAAATCAAATGCAATATGAAGTGCCATCGTAAGCTCTACCACGCCTAAATTTGAAGCAAGATGTCCACCTGTTTTTGAAATATGTTCCAATAAAAATGTACGGATTTCCTGTCTCAGGTCATAAATATCTTCTTCTGCTAATTTTTTTATATCATTTTCTTTTTGTATATAATCTAAAATCATGTCAATTCCATTACTGAAAATTTATAAAAGTATCCATTCTTTGATAGAATTATAATATCAGTAATTTGCTCCTTCTTTTATATTTACCCTGTGTATTCTGCTCGGTTCTTGCTATTTTTTCTTAGCATCCCATTTAGCCGAACTACTATCTGCATTACATGACCGATTTATAATAGTCAAATGAATATTTTCAAGTCAAGCGGATATTCGCAATCCGCTTTCGCTGCTTGCTCATAAGCGAATCAATTTCTCCTACTTACCAAATATAAAATCAACTGTTCCAAATAATCATCTTTTTGCGGCAATTCTTTTAATAATAAAATTGCCTCTTTTGATAAGTCTTCCACATCCTGCTTTGACTTATCCAACCCTTCAAAAGTTACATAAGTAACTTTTTGATTTTTTGCATCGCTGCCAATTGGTTTTCCAAGTTCTTCAAATGAACTTGTTACATCTAAAATATCATCCTGTATCTGGAATGCCAAACCTACTTTGGTTGCGATTACTTCTATTTTCTTAACCTCATCGATTGATGCACCTGCTAAAATCGCACCAATCATCATAGACGATTCTAATAATGCAGCAGTTTTATTGCGATGAATATAATCCAGACGTTCTTTTGTGATTTTTCCCACCTCCATCGCTTCTGATTCAATATCTACTACCTGACCGCCAATCATTCCATATACGCCCGCTTTTTTTGCCAAAACCTGCAACGCTTTTCCAATATTTGGATTTTGCGGCTCTACATCAAATGCAGTTGTCGCTGTTTCAAACGCAAGATTTAATAATGCATCACCTGCCAAAATTCCCATTGTTTCACCATAAACAGCATGCGTTGTCTTTTTGCCTCTGCGATATTCATCGTTGTCCATTGCCGGAAGGTCATCATGTACCAAAGAATATGTATGAATCATTTCCATAGCCGCCATAAATGGCTTAATCACGTCACCTGTTCCGCCAAACATCTCATAGGTTTCTTTCATTAACATCGGGCGGATTCTTTTTCCGCCTGCTAAAAGGCTATAATTTATGGCTTCTAAAATTGTTTTCTGCAATCCTTCTTCTTTTAAAAGATATTCTTCTAATACGCTGTTTACAGCTTCTGCTTTTTCGGCAATGCGGTCTTTCATATTCATTAGAATTCCTCCAGATTTCCTTCTTCATTCATGACAAGCATGGCTTTTTCCATCTTATCTAACATACTGTTTGCTTCTTTTATTTCTTCTAAGCCGGTTTTATACAATTCAAATGATTCCTCTAATGTAACTTCACCGGCTTCCATTTTCTCAATAATTTCTTCTATATACTCAAAACGTTTTTCCAAAGATATTTCTTTCTTAGGCATGCTGTTTCGCCTCCGTTACTACTGCTTTTAATGCTCCATCTGCTAAATGAACTAAGATTACATCATCTGCTTTTACCATTTCCACACTTTGCAAAGCACCTTTTTCTTCCACTTCTACGTAAGCATATCCCTTGCTGATTTTCTTTGCCGGGGAATATCCTTCCAATGTTCTTGCAAGAAGCATAAGACGATGTCTTTTTTGTTGAAGCTGCCATTGCATCTTCTCCATTATTTTTTCTTCATATTCCATCAAGCGTCTTCTGTTTTCATTCAAACGATTTTTCGGACTTAAATAGGTCAATTTGGTATTCTGATGTGCAAGATACTCTCTTTTTCTTTCTAATTTTGCATGCATACAGCGATTCAAACGCATTTGTTTTTCTCTTAAACTCTGTATAAACAAGCTGTAATCAAAAATTGCAAGCTCCGCAGCTGCTGAAGGCGTAGGTGCTCTCAAATCGGACACAAAATCTGCAATTGTCCAGTCCACTTCATGTCCTACGGCTGAAATTACCGGAATACTGCAATCAAAAATTGCACGAGCAACCATTTCTTCATTAAATGCCCATAGGTCTTCGATAGAGCCACCGCCACGACCTACAATAATCACATCTACTCCGATAAATTCTAATGCACGAATTCCGTTTACAATGCTTTCCTTCGCTCCATCGCCCTGTACAAGTGCCGGATATAAAATCAACTGCACATAGGGATTCCTTCTAGCCGCAATATTTCGAATATCCTGAATCGCTGCACCTGTGGGTGCTGTCACAATTCCTACCCGTTTTGCAAATTTTGGAATCGGCTGCTTATATTCCGGGGCAAACATGCCCATTTCTTCTAATTCTTTTTTTAATGCCTCAAATTGAAGATATAGATTTCCTGCACCTTCTAATTCAATTTCCCTTGCATAAATCTGATACTTGCCATCACGCTCATAAACCTCAATAGAACCGGTAACAACCACGTTATCGCCCTCTTTCATATGGAACTGCAATCCTCGTCTGTTTCCTGCGAACATAATGGCGTTCATCGTTCCGGTTTTATCTTTCAGCGTAAAATAAATATGTCCACTCGAATGATATTTGCAATTCGACACTTCTCCTTTTACAGAAATCTGCCTCAACAAAAAATCTTGCGAAAACATATTTTTGATATAATTATTTACCTGACCAACGGAATAAACATTTTTTAACATACAAATTTCGCCAATACTCCATTTACAAAAGATGCAGAATCATCTGTTCCATATTGTTTTGCAAGTTCTACTGCTTCATTAATGGCAACTTTATCCGGAATATTTTCTTCATATTTGATTTCATATACTGCAAGACGTAAAATTGCCAAATCCATTTTTGACATACGTGTTGTCTTCCATCCTTTTGTGCAAGCATTAATCGCTTCGTCAATTTCCGTAATCTTAGAAAAAATTTCACTACATTTCCGACTGATATATGAAATATCTGATTCTTTCAAATCTTCTAAATCTTCCATATATAAATCCAACTGTTCCTGCAACCCATCTTCCTCATGAAAATCTATGCGGAACAAGATTCTAAAAACATTTTCTCTTAACTCGCGTCTGGTCATATTATTATTCCTTTCTATTTTTCATCACTCACCTTAAATATATATATAAAATAGGGAACTTTCTTGATTCATTTAATATGAGAGATTACTTATTCTATATTCAAATCCTATATCATAAAATAAAGAGTGTCAACAGAAAGACACTCTTTATTATACTACGTTATAAACAAAAATTCACGAAAATTATTTTCTATAACGAATTTTTCTTAGTTTTCTTCCATATCAACGCTTACTACACGAACATTGATAATTGCAACATTAAGTCCTGTCATGTTTTCAACCGATGTTTTGATTTTTTCCTGTACTTTTGTAGTAACATCCGGAATTGCATAACCGTAAGCAATATTGATAGCTACATCTACTTTGATTTCTTCGTCTAAAACTTCTACCTGAATTCCTTTGGAAAGATTTTTCATGCCAAGTTTGCTAACGATTTCATTTGTAATGTTTCCATGCATAGAGCTAACACCTTCTACTTCAGTTGCAGCAAGTGCTGCAATAATCGCAACTACTTCTTCGGAAACTCTTACATCTCCTAATTCATCTGCTTTTATTTTAATTGCTGTATTATTTTCTGCCACGATAATACCTCCTTGGTTATATTCTTTCTCTATTATAACAGATTATACCTATTTTGGAAATAGAAATTTTAAATAGCATAAACAAATACAACAAAAACGCTGTAAATACGAATATTTACAGCGTTTTGTTTATCTATGCTTTATTTGCACATATTATACCATAAAGGCATATGTTCTCACTAGATTCATGCTTCGCCTTTGGCTTGCATTCATCACACCGTAGGCGTCCCTTTGAGAAGTGTTCACATTATACAGTTTGTTTCTTAGAAACATATACCTGGAAAGAATCTGTTCCTGATAAAGCTTTACCATCTGTGATAGTAACATCTTTGTCAGTAATTACATATTCTACGCTTGCATTTTCGCCAATTACAGTATCCTGCATTAATACACAGTTTTTAACTTTAGCGCCTTTCTTAACTTTAACGCCACGGAAAAGAATACTGTTTTCAACTTCACCTTCAATTACACAGCCGTCAGCAGCCATAACGTTAGCTACTTTAGCACCTTTGATATATCTGGTTGGGTTGTCATCACGAATCTTGGTGTAAACCTGTCCTGGTCCAAATAAACCATCTAAGTTTTCATCAGCAAGTAATTTCATATTTTCATCGAAATAGCTCTTCATATCATGGATGTAAGCAACATATCCATCATAGCAGTAAGCCTGTACGTTTAATGTATCAATCTGTGGAGCAATTACATCACGTTCGAAGCATGTAAATCCCAGAACATATGCTTCATCAACTAACTTAACTAAAAGTTCACGTTCCATAACATAAATGTTCATAGCATAATTTACAACGCCATCTTCTTTAGAGTTGATAAGAATTTGTGATATACGGTTTCCATCTAAATTGAATGTGTAATATAAATCATTGTTTGTTCCTAAAGGTTTTTTGAATGTAGCCGGAATTTCTGCTTTACGATATACAGCGGTCACATCAGCACCACTCTTAACGTGTTTTGCTAATAAATCAGCAAAGTCAAAGTTTACTACGTTGTTTGAATCTGCCAATACAACATATTTTTCTTTCTGTTCTACTAAAAAGCCTTTGATGCTTTCTAATGCTTCTACACGTCCGTTATAAACTTTTACTTCTTTCTGTGCAAATGGAGGAATGATATTTAAACCGCCATTTTTACGAGCTAAGTCCCATTCACGACCGGAACCAAGGTGATCCATAAGTGAAAGGTAATTTTCACGAGCAATTAAAGAAATGTTATCAATTCCTGCACGAGCCATGCTGGAAATCAAAAAGTCTACTACACGGTAACGGCTTGCAAATGGAATAGAAGCCATTAATCTTTCGGTTACCAATTCAGGAACTAATCCATCGTAACTGTTAGGAAAAATAATGCCTAACGCCTGATTGTTTGTAATTGTGTTTAGCATTGTGTTTCTCCCTCCTTAACATCTTCATATACCATAGCTTTTGGTCCGATTGTACAGTTTGCACCAACTGTTACGTCTGGTCCAACTGTTGCAACATCGCCAATTTCGCCTTCAGCCGGGATTTCACCAACTACAGTATTTTCGCCGATTACAGCATTTTCACCAATGATACAATGTTTTACAACTGCTCCGGCTTTGATTACTGCACCACCCATAACAACTGCATCTTCAACAACTGCACCTTCTTCTACGCTTACGCCTGCGAAAAGTACAGAATGTTTTACAGTGCCTTTGATGTCACAGCCATCTGTAATCATGGAATCTTCAACTACAGCACTAGGAGCAATTCTGTGTCCTGTCATACCGCTGTTACGGCTGAATATTTTCCAGTTTTCGTCAAAGAGGTCAATTCCGCTGTTTTCCGGATCAAGAACTTCCATGTTAGCTTCCCAAAGAGAACCGATTGTTCCAACGTCTTTCCAGTATCC
>CALAST010000041.1 GCA_937889225.1 uncultured Lachnobacterium sp.
TAATCGCAAAAAGGAAAGAGAAATATTCATTGATATTTACGCAATGTTGTACTAGGATCTTTACAGTATTATCAAGCCTGTCAATCCGACTCACATAGGATTTATTGTTAATATTGTTAGCTGCATAAATCGCAGATGAATTGACGCTTACTCCATAAATCGCAATCTGATTTAATGTATACTCCTGCTGCTCCAATGTTTCCAAATTCAGCTGTAAAATAGTCTTTTCATCTTTCTTGTTTGCCTGTCCCTGTGGGACAATATATACACTTCCGTCATTGACTACCGGTGGATAGAACAGTTCACCCATTGTCGCATATTTATAATGACTGCTACCTGCTTGTTCTAAGTTCTCATTGAAATAGAGTATGTCACTACTGTCTTTATTCCCGATTGTACGGATAACACCGATAGCATAATCTTCCGGGAATTCGTCTCTCCGGCTACAAGCCACCAAGCTCGCCACGCAACATAAAGCAAGAAACATAATAAGTAATTTCTTCATTCGCTGTGTCCTCCTTTTCTGATAGCAGATACTTTTATCTCCTGTTAGTTCATATATCTAATGAGCTATTTTTCTTCCTTGTTTACCAATCCTGCGATTGCAAAGACAAGCCCAACTATTCCGGCTATACACGCCACATACTCAAAGTGCATAGACCATTGCAAAACAAATCCAAATAACATGACAGCAATTCCAAAACAAATTTTCTTCATAATCCAACCTCTCTATAAATACTCCCATTCTAATGATACAAACACGTCAATTTAGTCTGCGATCACCATTCCTGTTTCGTCTGTTTTATAAATGGAAAGTGCTTCTAACCATTCACTTGTTTGTTCATCCGTATTCCATGCCATAACCACTCTGGCATATTCTTCTGCTACAAAAGAAGGACAACCAGCCGCTGCTATAACATCCGTTGAGACTTCAATAACATCTCCTTCCGACAGACTTGTGTTTCCTATATCAAATATTTCCAGTTTCAGATACTCCTCGTGGACTTCCAATACTTTTCCAGAACAGAAATACTGCATATTATTTTCCCCTTGTTGCAAATCTTCCTTCTGATTACATCCTGTCAATCCCATTACACAGGCAAAAACGAATAGTAAAGTAACTATTTTTCTCATTTCATGCACCCTCTTTTATTGTTTACTCTTTGGATGTTTCTTTCTTATCACTCTAAAACAAATCGCTCCACCAACCACAAGAACAATGCCTAAAACAACTGCAATGTATATCCATTCCGTTGAGAAATAACCGGTGCTTGATTTTGATGTCTGCTCTGCGGAACATAGTACAAATTCAAGCTCTCCATCAGGAAGGCTTTCCAAACTTAGCAAATAACCATTCTCCGTTTTTGTAAAACCTTCCATATTGCTCTCCGTTATATAGTATGGGGTATTGACCACGATATCAAGTTTACCGAAACTTTTCCATGTCTTTGCAGGCGAAAGCAAATAGGTGTAGTTGAAGATTGGCGGTTCATAATTCATATTAATTGATGGATAGACCGGAGCAGTAACAGTATTTACAATACGTTCTCCCGGCTCCAGCGTAATCTCATACTCATACCAACGCATCAGATATCTATGCAGTCCATCCTCATACCGTTCCAAATCAACAATAGGATACTCATAGTGTGTTTCATCTGCCAAAAGTTCTGCAACTACCGCATTATACCAGTCCGTCTCAGAGACACCGCTTTCTGCATTCCAGCCGTTCATGGCAAAATCCTTCAAGGTGCTGGTTTCTGTGTTTACAAGGGTTATCGTACCGGAAATTTCTTCACCATCTTCGACAGCACCATTCTTATAAAAACTCCACTCCGGCAGTTCTGCAAATGGTTCTCCGATTGCATACAGTTCAATGACTTGTTGATTCTCGTCCACCCATGTCTGGATACGCATTTGTTCATCGTCCTGTGCATGGCAGCCATTCATCTGCGGAAAATAAATTACGGTTTCTCCGTTGCCTTTGGAAACATCAAAAGCAACATCTGCAGCACTATATTTTTCTGTATCAACACCATTGATTTCATAGGTATATTTCGTCACAGTAAGCTCCGGGGAATAGAACTCATCACTTACAAAATCATCGTGCAGCAATGCAATATCCGTTTCCAAGTCGAACTGCTCGTAGTAGTAATGAAGTGAATGACGGATTCTCTTATCAATATTTTCTCCATTTACCGTAATATCATATTTATCTGTATCATTCATCGGTCTGGGATTTCCTATTTCATCATAATATACGACATCGTTGTAAGCCGGAACATTGCCAAAAGGAAACAGCAATGTTGCAGTTACGGTATATTCAGACGGATTATAAAATGTATATTCAGCAGTTACTTTCGCTCCATATGCAAGGAATTCTTCGGCAGTACGATAATATTCCTCCGGAAATTCCTGAATATCGAAAGTCAGCAACTCCTTCTCTACAATAATCGGGCTTTCATCATCGGTCATAATAGCACCGGTTGAGTTTACTCCCTCATACCGAGTCTGTGCCGAATTTGCAAAAGCAGGTACGGTGGATGAAAATAACAAAGTAACCACACAAAATACTGCTGATATCATTTGAACTATTTTTCTTCGTTTCATCGTTGTGCCTCCTTTTATTCGTTGTTATTCCAAAATCAGATGGTATTCATCGCATTCCATATATAAATAACCTGTCATTGTCTGCTTTAAAGACTCCAGCAGAAGTTCCTTGTTAATAATATCATAATAATTCTCAATGCTTTTTGAAATTGTGATATTGTAAACAAAGTAGTCACCAACTTGATGTTCGACCATACCATTATTTTCAGAAGTCTTTCCATTGCTTTCAATGTTGACACTGATAAATTCTACATCCTCACCAATACCGTTTTTCTCTTTCCATGCATTAAATACACATTCTGCCGACATCTTCAATTCTTGCTGTTCGCCAATAATTTCATTGTCATGCACATAATAAATCCAAACATTATCTATATCTAGCGTTTCCTCCACCTTTCCTGCACCGCCTTGTTCGTCATTGGTATTCGGTGGAGCATCTTTTCCCATCTTGCTCATTGACATAAATATGAAAGGAATACTGATGAAAAGTGCAAGGCAGGCTGCAAAGGAGCCGGCTGCAATCCATAGTCTCTTATAGGTTTTCTTTTTTCTTTTTTCTTTTGCTTTCACTACGCAGATTTCATCGACATTGCCGATTGCATCCAAAATATCATACGGTTTCATTAAAAGCCCTCCTTAATAAGTACAAGACGAAGTTTCTCTCTTGTCCTGAATAGCATAGATTTGACCTTGCTCTCAGAGAAGCCGAATTGTCTGCTGATAGAAGTGATAGAATCCATATACCAATAGCGGCAGAGAAATACTTTCTGCTCCGTTTCCGGTAGCGATTTTACAAAAGTATTGATTACATCAGACAAGTGTTGTCTTTCGTATTCCTCCACGCTTGCAGTATTTGCAATACAATTCTGCAATTCTTCCAAAACCAAAGGCATCTCGCCGCCACCACGCTTTTTTGCATTGTGTTTTCTCCATCTGTCAATGGAAATGCGGCGTGTTATTTTTCCAAGGAAGGTTGACAGAATAGACGGACAATGAGGCGGTATGCTGTTCCATGCATCGTTATATGTATCATTCACACTTTCCTCAGCATCTTCATTATTATTGAGAATATTATAGGCAATGGAATAGCAATAATTACCGTATTTCGTTGCTGTTTCTTTAATCGCCTGTTCGGAACGTCGAAAATAAAGGTCAACGATTGCATTGTCGTCCATCAGCAACACCTTCTGTAAATTTTTTAAGAGCCCTTCATCTATCTACACGCAAACCGTATGATTTCGTTGCATAAGTGACGAAAAAAAATTATTAAAATTTTATTAAAAGTCATCAAACTACACATATATTTTAACATACAACGAAATATGTGACATCTGATATTTTTATACCACGAAAAGGCGAAAGTTTGTAACACCTTCACCTTTTGTCTCTATACCAAGTTTTGTATAAACAGTCCGATCAACTATTTATTATTCCGAAACGGAGCAGCAAGCAAAATTATCGTAACAATAACATACATACCATATCTGTAAACATCTCTAAAATATTGATTGTAAATATCCTCAAACTCGCTCACCCTCTCACCTCCTTTCACTTATAAGACTAATGAAAATCAGATTCGTTACAAAAAATTAATGCTTTGCTTTTCAAAAAATTTTGAGAACAGCAAATCGGCAACAAGGTTTTATCCAAGCCACCGCTTTCACGTTTTCTTTATGTGCCGTTATGTGCTATCGGCTCTGCGTCTGGCTCTGTATTGTTTCTTCTTTAGTCTTTTCCAATCGTAAATGTGCCAATCACCGTTTCTCCATTACAATCATATACATTAATTGTAAATTGCCCGCTTGAATTTTGTGCGTCAATTATGTTATTCCTCTCAGAAGCTTCCAAATCCTCGCGATACACATATCCTAATTTACCATCGTTAGAAATAACTTCAATTAAGTCTGCACCCAAAACGTCAGGTCCGTAGGTCAGTCCATTTTTGTTTGTTTGCAATTCGTTTAAGTCGGAAATATTTTCGTCTGAGAACCCCCATTCTTCCAGTGCATTTCCAAGACTGTTTATTTCTTTCTGTGACATATCTGTATTTTTAACTTTTTCTAAAAGCACTTGATTAACATAGTAACCTGCACCAATAAGACAAAAGGTGGCTAATACTGCAACAAGAATAACAGCAAAACGGTGTTTGGTGCGTATACAGGTTGCCTGCTTCGGTTCACTTATTTCTACACTAAAACTCAAATTACCATTGCTTTTCTTTGTAACGT
This sequence comes from uncultured Lachnobacterium sp., assembly GCA_937889225.1. Lineage (GTDB taxonomy): Bacteria > Bacillota > Clostridia > Lachnospirales > Lachnospiraceae > Roseburia. The sequence continues at coordinate 4,836 of CALAST010000041.1, forward strand.
GAAAGTCCGCAGCTTTTTCAATGTATTCTGTACTGATATTAGTTACAGCGTCAGCGATTGTTTTTCTTGTCATATTTCAAAACCTTCTTTCTTTAGATGTATTTTCAGTTTTTCCCGTATCCGTGAAAGGCGAACTGATACATTGTTATTGCTTGTCTGAAACCTCTCTGCAATATCTGAAATGCTGTCTGCATAGAAATAACGACGCACAAACATCATTTGATTTTCCTCGCCCAAAGTGGCAAGGAAACAGTCTATCTGTCGGGACAGTTCTTTTGCAGATATTTCCTGTTCAACGATGATAGAATCAGCAAGACAGTTTTCCAATTCATCTAATGCTACATCATAAATGCTGTTACGCTTAATAGAAGTATTGGCATGGTATCTCGCAATAGAGATATTTCGGACAATGCGGAAAATGTAGGTTTGCAACGGATTGGGATTTTGGGGTGGTATGGTGTTCCATGCCGCAAGGTATGTATCGTTTACACATTCCTCTGCGTCAAAGTCATTTTTTAAAATGTTCCTTGCAATCCTGCGGCAAACGATTCCATATTTTGCCGACAGCTCCACGATTGCTTGTTCCACGCGTGCAAAAAACAATTCAATAATTTTACTATCCTCTAACAATGCTCCAACCTCCTTTCACCTATGAACTATGGATTTACCCGAAAATCTTACATCTAAAGATAAAATTTTTTAAAAAAAGTTTTTTAAAAAAAGTTATGAGGGATGTTTTACTTGTCTTTTGCTAAAAGCTCTGCGATCACTTCCCCTTTCGTGTCCAGCTCAATGGAAACAACAACAGATACTTCATTTGCTGTATTTGCAGAAATCGTCAGCACTTCATTACAAGACATATCTGCATTGACGGAATACTCCTTTGCATCCTCATCCCCATACTTAACGCTAATCTCCATTGTACCGCTTTCGCAGGAAGCATTTATTTTTAACTGATAATCTGTATCGGCTTCCAAAGCGAGTGTTTTTGATACTTCGCTGTATTCTTCTTCGTATTCCTCTGGGAAAAAATGTAATTCAAACTCCCGTATGCTTTCATATTCCGCTTTACTGCCGGAACAGGCACAAAGCGAAAAAGCAAAACACACGATAAGTAGCATGGTAATCATATTTTTAAATCTGTTCATCTTTTAAAATTCTCCCGTCTTGAATGGTAATCAGACGCTTTGCATATGACGCTATCTGCCTGTCATGAGTGATAAGGATAATTGTCCTTCCTGCGTCGTTTAAGTCTGAAAATAGCTGCATGATTTCTTTTCCGGTCTTACTGTCCAATGCACCTGTTGGCTCATCTGCAAGGATAATGTCAGCACCGCAGGCTATGGCTCTTGCAATCGCCACACGCTGCTTTTGACCGCCGGATATATGGATTGGTTTCTTTCGTGCAAGTTCAGAGATACCCACAGTCTTTAAGGCAGCCGATACTTTCTGTTTTCGTTCTGCCTTTGTAATGCTTTGCTTCAGCAATGGCACTTCCACGTTTTCAAATACTGTATAATCATCAATAAGGGCAAAATGCTGAAATACAAAAGCAATCCTTTTCCCACGTATGAGCGATAGTTGTGTTTCGCTTGACTGACTTACATCCTTTCCGTCAAACAGATACGTTCCTGTGGTAGGAATATCCATACACCCGATAATATTCAGCAAAGTGGTCTTGCCGGAGCCGGAAGCTCCCATAATGGCGACAGATTCGCCTTTATCAATCTTCAAACCTATATCTGTTAATGCAGGGGTAACAATAGCATTGCTTCGGTACTCCTTCGTAATATGTTTCAAATCAATAATTGCCATTGGTATTTCCTCCTATCAATTCGCATGGCTGATACTGAAAAACTTTGATTGCCGGTAATACCGTAGCAATGATTATGAGGGCGATGGCAATCAAACAACAGATCGGCAGCGTATAATGCATATGAGCTGTCAGCAGAATCTCCCTGAATAAGTCTGTGCTTTTGTAAAACTCCACAAATTTCATTCCCCATGCTATCAGCGTAGATGACAGTACAATGACTGAAATCTCCGTTGCAATGCATACAGCGATACCTCTCAAGGTAAAGCCATTTGCGATAAGAATACCATACTGTTTCCGTTTCAATAAGGTGTTGGTAGTAAATACCGCAATGACCCCGCTTACCGCCATAAGAGAAATGAATACAGCAAGTGCAATCTGTCGGGTGGTAAAGGTTTCTGTTTCCAAACAGTATGATTCGTATTCTTCTGCCAGAGTATAGGCAGTAGCTTCAAAGCCATGCTGTAATGAATACTCTGCGATTGCCTGCTTCAAATAATCAATATCTGCACTGTCTGAAAGCTGCACATAAATATTGTGCAGACAGGAAAGCTGTGTCATAATATCTTTTTTACTATCAGCCGAAAAAGGTGCAATAAACCAACCATCTAAGGAAACTAACGGAAAACGTATCAAATCATCTTCCTCTACCCACTTGCTACCATCTGGAATATATCCTGCAAGCTCATATTTTTCTCCGGTTCTCTCATCCGTCAGGATTGTGCCAATAAGACAAACATCCTTAAAGACTTCACTTGCATAAATCGGCAGATACCCGCTTGTGGTTTTGGCATATTCTGTAATGCCACCTTTCACAAAGTTCAGCAAGTTCTCATCCACACTCAAAAGCTGTGTAATATCGGCATGACCTGCATATTTTCCGTCATTTACAATTTCTGCGTTAATGGCTTGATATTCGTCCGATGCTTTCAGTTCCTCAAAATACATACCTGTTGCATCAAACTTTCCCACGCCCTGAACGCCGGGAAGGTCTGCGATGTAATCCATGTACTGCGTTAGTACATCTGCAAATTCCGGTGTTTCTTCGGTATGCAGATAATCAAGATGCAATATCTCCGTCATATCGCAGCCCAAACTGCTTTCAAAAATTTTTTGCTGATAGACTGCACTTGTGGCGTTGGTGATGGATGTTAAAACGGTGTGCATGGCTATCAAACATACCATAAACATAAGCAGCGAAAAAAACTTCTTTTTCCGTATTTCCTGCATAGCCAGTTTTAAGATTTTACCCATTATGAAATCACCTCCGCCGGATGTATTTTCATAATTTTCATTACGGGGATTACCATAGATACTGCCAAAGTAAACATTAGCAATACCATCGTCCCCATAAGGAAAAATGGAGTTGGCTCTATGGAAAACATAGCTGCATTCCAATGTTTCAAAAAGCCAAGTAAAATCATACTGATACAAAGACTTGTGAACAGCGTACCAGCCATATCCGCAACAATCGTTCCGATGAGCTGCCTGTTAGACCAACCAAAGGCTTTATAAACCGCCATGTCATGTCGTTGTGTAATCATCCAGTAATTTGTAACCACAAGGCAGTTTGCAATCGAAAAAACATAAATCGCAAGTGCAAGGGACAGCCCTGTGTTTTGCATGGTAAGATAAATAGGTGTTTCGCTCCCCATTTCTGCCAAAGATACCATGATTGAATTGACAGAACTAATCCCTATCAATACAGAAGTTAAGGAAATTGCAAATCCAATGACTAATAAAATGGTTGTTGGTCTGCATTTCCGTTTTAGGTGTTGTAGCATAATAATCCTCTCTTTCTTCTTTGTTCTGCTACTATGACTACACACCTTTCCTTTCGTTACAAAATTTTTTAATTTTATTTACTCCATAGAAGCACCGAAGCGTCGATTACTTCTTGCAGCTCATCGCTGCTCATGGTTTCAATGCCTGCATAATCGCCCGTGTAATAGTAAACGCTGTCAATCTGATCCGCTCCCTTATCCACAGGGCATAAGACATATTCCGAAAATACTTGTCTGTTCGTTATGATGTCATCCCATTTGGTATCGGACACATAATAGAACAGATAGTTATTTTCCTGTCCGTCTGCTTCTACAGTAGTGCGAATGATTTTTACATAAGTTTCCTGACTACCATTTAATCGTCCTATTAGACTACCATCTATCATGGAAACAGAAATATTGTCCTCATATTGCACAACATTAACAGAGTTTTTTAATACACCTATAACTGCAAATGCAATAATAGCCAGCAGAACAAAGGATGCCACCACAACCAGAATCTGCTTGCGAAACAGTTTTCTCTTGACAGACTGAAAAGAAGTTGCTTTCTGATATTCCCTTTTCACATCAGGAGGCATTATAATGATTTCTCCAGCTTCACTCATTGCCATATAGTAGTTTTTGCAATTCGGACACTCTGCCAAATGCTGTTTCACAATCGCTTTACTTTCTTCACTGCATACACCGTCAAGATATAACGGTAAAATATCTTGTATCAGATTACATGGATAATTCATTTGACTTCCTCCTTTATTTTCATTCTGGCCCGGTGATAAGTCACTCGTGCCCAGCTTTCTGTCTTTCCTAAAAGCATACCTATTTCTTTAAATGACAGCTCACCAAACGTCCGCATCCAGAAAACTTCTTTATATGGCTCGTCCAACAAATGCAACACGTTGTGTATCTGTAATGCTGTTTCTTTATCCAATAACTTTTTCTCGATTGCAACCTCAGACGAAACAATCTCTAACGGATAATCCACTTGTCTTTGCTGCCTCTTTGCCGACGTATAAAAGGTGTTCTTCGCTATCTGGCAGAGCCATACACTCAATTTACATTCCCCACGGAAGGTATCTATACTTTTTAATGCCTTAAAGAAAGCGTCCTGAGTGATTTCCTCTGCCCATTGCTCATTCTTGCAAAGAGATAATGCATACTGAAATACCACATCATAGTATTCCGAATATATCTTTTCAAAGTCTTTCACTCTAACACCTCACTTTCCTTTCAATGTTTTATTTCTCTGTCCTATGACTACGGAACGTACAAAACGTTACAAACTTTTTTATATTGTACTACATAATTGCAACTTTTTTATATCTGTAATAGGTTTATTCACATAGCACAACAAGGCAGTGTCATAAAACACCACCTTGTCGTTACCATTATAATTCGGACTTATTATCTCTTTTTCTTCTCAATTTTCCAATTCCCATAGCAATGAATACGACAATCATTATTAGTGCAGTGAGAATTGGAGTGAATATCTTTTTCATTTCATTACCTCATTTTATATTTCTAAGGACTTTTCATCACTATACTCGCAGGTCATTACCACACTTCCGGTGAATTCGGAATAGTCAAGCATAATGTAAATATTACCGCTTTCAAGCTCTAAATCCAACTCCATGTTTCCTTCTTCATCGACGGTATGTTCCTCTACTTCTGAGCCTAACCGAATGCGGAAGGTAGCCTTGCCCGATGTTGTCTCAACCGTTGCTGTAACCTTCAGCTTTTTCTCATATACAGATGCACCTCCGAAGACAACGTCTCTGCCGTCAGTGTTCTCGCACTCTGCTGTATAGGAACCGGTGTAGTAATCATCGTCAGACAAAATTCTTTCTCCAATCAAGTCGTCATCCTTGGTGATTTGCGATTTACTTAGAGAGTTCGCAAGGTTGTCCCAACCAGCAACAGCGTTATCCTTCCAATTCCCACTGCATCCGGCGAAAGATAATACCACAACAATGCAAAGAATTGTAATAAACAACCGTTTCATCATCTATTCTCCTTCCTGCCGCTGACGATGGTGTAATAAGAATTGGATGTGATCTTATACACGATAGCATAAAAGAAGCCAAATACGACAAAGCATATCAGATTCACATTGGCGGTAAGAAGGATGTTGTCCATTGCAAACAGCACGAGTATCTTTGAAAGGAACGGGAACGCAAATGCAAGGTGGATTCCCGCAAAGATAAGCGGCATAAAGAACACGGTGAGCATCTGGGAGTTGATGCTTTTGCGGATGTCCTTTTTCGTCATACCGACCTTCTGCATAATCTCAAATCTGCTGTGATCTTCGTATCCCTCGGAAATCTGCTTATAATAAATGATAAGGACTGCGGAAAGAAGGAATACGATGCTCAGCATAATTCCAAGGAAAAACAGGCTTCCATACACATCGTAAAATAACTCTCTCATTGCTTCTCGGCTCTGGATACTGATTGAATAGAAAGCATCGTTGTTTTCAATATACATACTACGGAACACCTCATTCAGCTCCGAAGTGATTTTGCTTTCCGCTTCCACCGTTTCTACATCAAATCCGCATCGCCAATCATACATCATCTTCGGATCCCCGTTGCTGTTTTTCATATCCTTGACCGGCTCCGAAAAAGAGTACACGTCATTTACCACAAGAAATACAGTCGGAGTGATCAATGCTGCCGTATCACCGTCAACCTGAAAATCATCAAGCTGTTTCTTTACTTTATAGGTTTCGCCGTACTCCATCGTAAAAGTGTCCCATTGATATTTCAAGCGGTCGCAGTACACAAAGCATTCATCATCGGCAAGCGTCTCGCTCGTTCCCATCATATTGTTGTAATCATCAATAGATAGAACGGAAAGATATCCCACGTTGTTATAGGTCGATGCTGAAAAGTCCACATGACTTGACGTATCAATGGTGATGCCTTCCTGTGTAATCAAGCCGGGAATCTCGCAGGCACGAACACCCTTCAGGTCTACAGCATCTCCGGAATATTGGCGGATACTATCACGCATCATATTCAGATTTTCATCGCTGATTTTGTCAATCGAATCAAAGGTGAACGATATATTGATATCATCGGGGCAACGGTTTTTCAAAGAATCCTCTTCGCCAAAATAGAGGCTTGTGGTAGAGGAAATCATTACAAGAACCATTGTCAGCAGGATACAGATAGATGCCAGACCTGCACCGTTTCGCTTCATACGGTACACCATAGAGGATACCGAAACAAAGTGATTGGGCTTATAGTAATACTTTTTGTTCTTCTGAAGCAGCTTGCAGAACACGACTGAGCCGGACATAAAGACCAGATAGGTTCCGATAATGACAAGGATCACTGCGACAAAGAAGTTTGCCAGTGCGGCAAGGGGTTCTTCAATACTGACTGCAAGATAATAAGCAACACCAAGAATAATCACACCGGCAACACCAAAGATCCAGTTACGCTTCGGAATACGCTCTCCCACTTTATTGGACTGCATAAGCTCCAGCGGCTTAGACCGTCCCACTTTAATAAGTGAGTTTACAAGCAGCAACAGGTAGATGCCACCGTAAATGAGAGGTGTGTCACGAAGCGTTTTTACGCCAATACTGAAGCTGTAGGTGACATCCATATTCATCAGATTGAGAAGAACAAGCTCTGCCGCTTTGGAGAGAATAATACCGATAATGAGTCCCGATCCAATAGCAAACAAGGCAACGAAAAGCGTTTCCCAAATCATAACCTTGCCGATGTTACGCTTATCCATACCCAGGATATTATATAAGCCAAATTCACGGTATCTCTGCTTAATCAGAAACGAGTTCGTATAGAACAGGAAAAGCAGAGAAAAAACGGCGATCACGATGCACCCAAGAGGCAACACCGTCATTAAAACCGAACCACCTGGCATCTGTGCAAGTGCCGGGGATTCAATCAGAAAACTCAAAATATAATACATCATCACCATCACGCCGCCAGTGAGGATATACGGAAAGTAAAGACGTTTATTCTTACGGATACCGTCCCACGCTATTTTCGGATAAAAGCCTGCTCTCATTTTCTCTCACCACCTGTCGCCAGCATAGTGAGTGTATCAGAGATAAGCTGATACAACTGCTCGTTGGTATTATCACCACGATAGATTTGATGGAACACCTCGCCATCCTTAATGAATAGTACACGGCTGGCATGGCTTGCAGCCTTTACCGAGTGAGTCACCATCAGAATTGTCTGCCCGTTCTTATTGATATTGGCAAAAAGACGGAGCAGTTCATCGGTGGCTTTGGAGTCAAGAGCACCGGTCGGTTCGTCCGCCAAAATCAGTTTCGGGTTGGTAATCAACGCTCTGGCAACAGCAGCACGCTGTTTCTGACCGCCAGACACCTCATAAGGATATTTTTTCAAAAGTTCGGTAATACCGAGCTGAGATGCAATAGGTTTCAGACGCTCCTGCATCTCCTTGTGGCTCTTTCCTGCAAGAACCAGAGGCAGATAGATATTATCCTCTAACGTAAAGGTATCCAGAAGATTGAACTCCTGAAATACGAAGCCCAGGTTATCACGGCGGAAGGCTGCCACCTGAGACTCCTTAATCTTGGAGAGCTCTTTTCCGTCAAGAACTACCGAGCCGGATGTAGGCTTATCAAGGGCTGCCAAAATATTCAGTAAGGTTGTCTTACCGGAACCCGATTCACCCATGATAGCAACATATTCGCCCTGTTCTACGCCGAAGGAAACTCTTTTTAACGCCTCCACCTTGTTTTCGCCAAAGCGGGTTGTATAGATTTTTTGTATCCCGCTTACTTTCAAAATACACATAACAAAAACCTCCTTTTGTGATTTCTGTTATCATTATAACGAAAGGGGCATCTGCATCGCCATCGATTCGGCTTACAAATGCCCTCTCAAATCTAACAGTTTTGTAAGAAATGGTATTTATTCCACTTCCAGTTTTCTCTGTGCCAAATCAATATCAATGGTCGTTCCCACATCTATGGTGGAGCTGGCGGTAATGGTATGTCCAAGATTACTGCAGATTCGTTTACACAAATACAATCCGATACCACTTGCCTTTTTATCGGTTCGTCCATTGAAGCCTGTATAACCGTTTTCAAAAACTCTCGGAAGATCCTCTGGGGCGATGCCCATTCCGGTATCACGAATACGAAGTTTCTTTTCCGCCTCCAGCGTGATGGTAATACTGCCTGCCGGTGTATATTTCAATGCATTAGACAATACCTGCTCAATCACAAAGGAAAGCCACTTTTCATCGGAGATTACTGTGGTGTTCAGCGGCTCATACACCAGACTCAGCCTACGCCCGATAAAATCGGAGGAAAACTTTTTGACAGCCTGTTTCACTATCTTATCAAGGTCATATTCTTTAATTACATAGTCGGTGCTCTCAGAATTCAGGCGAAGGAAAGTCAGCACCATCTCTACATATTGCTCAATACGGTGCAAATCGGCTGTAAGGGTACGTGCCAACGGTGAATCTTCATTCTGTAGGTGCAGTCGCATAGATGCAATAGGTGTCTTAATTTGGTGTACCCACACAGTATAATAATCAATCATATCCGCATATTTGTGGTTGGTTTCGGTACGGTATGCACCGTGTTCTTCACCGATTAGGCGAATAATCTGCTGATAATCCTCGTCCTTGATGCCGTCTGTTTTCGGAAATGCCCACGCAATCGTATCATTTATGCTGTGGATTGTCTGTAAAGCCTCATGCTCCCGTTTCACACGAAAAAAATCAAAAAGAACAGTGACTCCACCCAAAACAGCACAGAGCAATGTCGGATACATTACTGCAGCAACAGGCAGATGGTACAACCGAAAACTCACAGCAAAAATAACACAGAACACTGCAATTACAATAAATATACGGCGATGTTGCTTTAGATATTGTAAAAATAATTTCATGCCAGCCACCTCAATTCTCAATCAGATACCCCACACCGAACTTGGTAGTAATGAAATCTTCCAGTCCTGCACCTTCCAGACGCTTTCTAAGGCGTCCTACATTTACTGTCAGGGTATTCTCGTCCACAAAGCTGTCCGTTTCCCAAAGCTGCTCCATCAGTTTCTCACGACTTACCACCTTGCCTTTGTTTTCCATCAGGATATTCAAAATTCGATACTCATTTTTAGAAAGGGTAATCTTTTCCTCGCCATAAATCAATGTGTTGTCGCCTGTATTGAGAAGTGCTCCACGGTGTTCCAACACCGGAACCGCTGTGGCAAAATCATAGGTTCTGCGAAGCATCGCTTGTAGCTTTGCCATCAATACACTTTGGTCGAAGGGCTTTGCAATAAAATCATCGGCTCCCATATTCATAGCCATAACCATATTCATATTGTCGGATGCAGAGGAAATGAAAATAATCGGCACTTTCGATACTTTCCGTATCTCGCTACACCAGTGGTAGCCGTTAAAAAACGGTAATGCTATATCAAGCAGAATAATATGAGGGTCAGATTCTGCAAACTCAGACATTACATTTCTGAAATTTTCTACGCAATACACCTTTAAATCCCACATTTCTGCCTGCATCTTGATTGCCTCCGCTATTCCTTTGTCATCTTCTATAATCAATAACCGATACATGTTTTCACCTTCCATTCAATAGTTTTCCAACAACTCATTTTATACTATACTATGGATTTACTCAAACAAGTTTTCCAATTCATGATAAAAGTCTTCACTAATTTCCCGAATGATTCGTCCATCATCCGGACGGTCATCAATCAGATAGTATGCTCCATCCTGTTCAAATACAAAACAACTCAACATATCGTCATGAAGGACAAGTTCCTCATGTACCTTGTATTCTATAATTATTTCAAAACCATCTGTAAAATCATATCCACCGGTTCCGTCAGGATTTCCATAGATGTCATGCTCAAGCTCTAGATAAGGTGCACCGTCAATCCCTACAAGAATGTCTAATGCAATATCCTCGTCCTCAATCTCTGCAACACCTTCATTATTATTGTTTATCAGTTTCACTACAGAAATACGCTCCGGTATAAAGAACTCGGTAACTCCCTGCTCCAGCTCATCATACTGTGGTACGATATAGAATAACGTTGGATTATAGTTCACAGTTGTAACAGTACAAGGAATCTTTTTTCCATCAATCGTTACTTTAAGATTTGGTGCATCATCAGCAGAGGAACAAATATTGAACAAAGCTGCCTCCCCACTGCTGCTGGATAGATTCAACGTAAGTGTTGTGCCAAAAATGCTGGATGACTGACCAATACCGGACTGAACCTGCTTTCCTCCCACTGACGGAACATATACAAGGAAATAATACTCTTTTCCGGTATCCGTGCTATGTTCATACCGCAACGCATAAGCACCTGTCTGTGTTATATCTGTATTCTCCAGCCAATCATTTACTTTTTCAGCGATATTTTTATCCACTTCACTATTCATTTCCTCAAAGTATTCACGGGTGGTTACTTCCCGGCAAGAAGTGCTACCGCCACTAAAAGATACGCTCATACTGAGTATAAGTATTAAAATCAAAATAATAGGAATAATTATCACTATGAGCAACACATTCCAAATAGGTCTGTCTTTTGCTCTAACCGGTCTACATACGTCTGCCTGTGTTTCCATAAGCGGCTGGGTACATTTCGGACATACTTTCCAGTCTGTTTCCACAGGAGTCGCACAGTTTGGACAGGAAGCCCGAAGTTTAGTTCCGCATTTGGGACACACTACAAACTGCTCCTTTACCGGAGAGTCGCACTTTTGACAACGCAGGTCTGAATAACTGCCTCTTACTAAAAGATATATAATAACACCAATCAATGCAGGTGCTGCCGCTGCAACAAGAGCCCAAAGAATTGCATTCATTCCCCGGCGATTCGCATCCCGATATACATAGATACCTATAATAAACGGTATTATAATGATAAGCGACAGTACAATGATTACTGGAAATATTGCGATACTCATATTGTGACTCCTCCGTTTCTTGAATAGGCTACGGCAACAACACCGCATCCCGTTGTTGAAATAATGATATATCCAAAGCAAATTGCAGAAATCCACGGATACCAGTCGATTGCCGAATATCCAAAGAGGGCAACAACAACCTGTAGGAGTATTCCAGCCAGAGCCAATAATGCAGTCTGCCAGCGGAGCCTACGCTGCTCCAATTCTTCTCGTAACATATTTTCATTTAGCACAGGTGGTGTGTACTGTTCAAAATTGTAAATCTGTTTCATGGTCAAGTGCCTCCTTCAGTAGTTTTCTTGCCTTGCTCAAACGTGATTTTACAGTTCCTTCCGGAATATTAAGAATATGGGCAGTTGCAGCTACATCCATCTCCTCAAAGTAAAAAAGAATTACCGCCAGTCGAATTTTCTCCGGCAATCTGTTTACAGCCTCATGAAGCAAACTGTAATCCGGATTCATCGGTGCAGGAATAGATTGCAGAAAATCATCCATTTCTTCATTCGTTCTAAAATTCAACAAAGGACTCCGGGCAATACGTCGCAAGGAGTTTCGATATGTATTAACACAGATTTTCGTCAGCCATGGTTCAAATTCCCGGTTGGGATCATACTGGGATATATTTTTTACTACCCGAAGCCATGTATCCTGATATAAATCATCTGCCTCAAAAGTGTTAGTGCAGAGAGACAGGCACAGCCCATACAGTCGCTTTCCATATTGTCTTATGTATTGGTCAATCAAGTTCCCTGCACCTCCTTTCACATACATATACAACAAAACAGTCTGGTTGGTTCACTTTTTAACCTAACTTTTCAAAAAATTTTTCAAAAAATTTTTCCACCCGTATCTGTTTTTTATACTTATTTCAAATTACCACGAAATTTTTTATTAAAATAGATATAGGATATTACTCCCGGAATGCCAATCCATACTATCATAGTACAAAGAGTCACTATTTCAAAATTTGAAATGGTCCATGTACTGGCAATATACAGCAGTACAACCGGAAGTGAAATATAGCCAACAATCCTATGAGCAATATTCCATGTATCTTCATCCTGTACCGTCCACGGCAAACGAAGCCCCGTATGTCTGCTGAATGGCAGTTTAGGCGATACAATCCCTGCAAAGAGTATTACACAGGACACCAATGCCATAGCAAACATTTTTTCACCATTCTCTGAAAAAGTAATCAAATCAAAGGCAACCAAAATCGCAAAGGCAATCCCAACAGCCAAAATACCAATATTAAAAAAGGTAGTTACTCGCAGAGTTCCAATCCGCAAATCATCCGTAGTAATGCTAGTCAATAAAGCTAAATTGCGGTACAGGACAATGACTGCCATTAATGTGCATACTCCCACTAACAGAATTGATACAATTTCATTTTCCACAAGCAAAGCAACCAACATAGTTAAGAAAGAAAAGCCTAAAATCAATCCTCTTTTTTGATTTGCTTGAAGCACCAGCTTTTCTTTCTGTTTTTTCTTTGCAAGCTGTTCATTCAGTTTCGCCAATTCCTCGGATAAATTTTCGGTGTTGGTATTGTCTACCTCAATCCCAAGCAGTTGACTAACCGATACATCAAGTAAATTTGCCATGTGAATCAGAACGTCTGCATCAGGGACAGATAAACCGTTTTCCCATTTTGAAACAGTTTGCCGAACAACATTCAGTCTTACAGCCATTTCTTCCTGACTGATTCCTTTTGCTTTTCTGAAATGTTTGATATTATCATTAATCATAATTTCACACCCTTTCTGTGTATTAAGTACATTATAATTATACGAACAGCTCATTTCCGGCACAAGCAACGGAATTTAACATTGCTCAAATATGGGCATGAAACGATCTAAGTAGTAAATATAATAGCGGCGAAATGGTATTGTGCCAAATCGCCGCTTTCATTGTATGGCTATATCAGCCAAGCCATTGTTGATAATATGCAATCATACCCAACACTCCACCAAAACCAAGCCCTGCTAAAGTACCGAACAAGATGTTGATTTTCTCTCTGGATGATAATTGCTTTTTACGCTGTTCATTTTGTTCCATGTGCAATCTCCTTTCCTCTATGATGTAATCATTGTATTGAAAAGGAAAATTTAATCACACATCTGCATCGTGGAATTTAGTCTACGCCCCGTGGACAGCTCATTTTTATCCAAGCCAACCGTTATTATAAGCTATAATTCCCCAAACGCCACCTATGGCAGCACCCAGCAAAGTAAGCGTTATCGTGATAATTTGAGCCTTTGAAAGTTTCTTTTTGACCGGGATATTTTCACTTGTAACTCTATCTTCCTGCTCTGTTTTTCTTTCGCCATTTAACAGTTCATCAACTGTAATCCCTAAAACCTTTGCTACCTCCGACAAATTTGATATGTCGGGACTTCCTGAACCGGATTCCCATTTTGAAATTGTTTTGTTTGATAGATTAAGCTCATCCGCTAATTGTTTCTGTGTCAGCCCCTTTTCACGTCTACACTCCGCAATCAACTTACCTATTTTTATATTATCCATTTGTTTGACATCTCCTCTGGTTCTACATATTCTTCCGGCGTCAGTATTTCTTTCTCCTCCGGTTCGCCTTTTCTTCTTATCTTACGAATGAAAGCCCATGCTCCAGACATAAAGAATCCAATTACTGTAATCACTGCTCCGAAAAGCAGAAATATAACCAAGTTACTTAAACTAGGCTCTAATATATAAGTGGAATTTTTCGGAAGTTCTGGATTATACTTTATCTCTACACTATCTCCAATTTCCATTGGCTGTCCCATATTATAGAGCATACCCGAATAAGTCTCTCCTTCAACCTCATACTGATATGTGATGTCATAACTGTATCTACTACTGCTATGCCTACGCCTTTTCGATGAGCTGGAATACTCTTTTGATACGTCAACCACATAGGCAGAGGTAGAAACCCAATCCTGCTGATTATGTTCATTTATATAATTATAAACGCCCTCTCCCATCATTCGAACACCTTGAATAAGAATGATGATTCCCATAATTCTAATGAGGACTTGAAATACTGTTCCTGATGCTTTAGTTTTCATATACTATCTCCTAAAAATTCAATTACTTTTATATTGGAAGTATAATGATAAATTCTGTTCCCTCTCCTATTTTACTTCTGACACGAATATCCCCACCATGCAGTACCACCACCTGTTTTGCAATGGCAAGCCCCAAGCCACTTCCCTCTGGCTTTTCTTTAGTGTTGGTTCCTCTGTAATAGCGGCTCCATAAAGCAGATAGCTCCGTTTCATCCATTCCGCTTCCAGTGTCACGAATAGACAAAGACAGCTCATTTTCACTTGTCTTATGAACTATTATTTGTACCTGCGTTTCCACCGAATTATGCACAAGAGCATTGATAATAATATTCCCAATGGCTCGGCGAAGCAAACTTGCATCCATCTCTGCCATAAGCTCCGGCACATGGCTTTCAAACTCTATCGTTCTTTTTGAAAAAGCTGGATCATTGGCAATATCAATTACCAATTCCTTTAAGAAACGCTCTACCCTTACCTGCTGTGGAGTAAAAGGAATTGCACCTGCTTCCAGTTGATAAGTCAGTTTGAGGTCATTCAGTAACTTTTCCATGTGTTCTACATTCGTTAATATAACCTTTCCATACTCCTGAACTGTCTTATCCTCTGTTGCATTACCATCCGTAAGCAGTTCTGCATATCCTTTGATTGGAGAAAGTGGTGTTTTTAAGTCATGGGTAATGTTGGCTATCCATTCCTGACGAGTACGTTCCGTTTCTTCCTGCATTTTACTCCCACGTTCTAATTCCATATCCATCTGATTGAGGGAACTATATATTTCTCCGAAAATACCTGTTTCCTTTACAGGCTTGTAATCACGGGAAGATATACTGACAATCCCCTTTGTAATTGTTGACAGTTTCCTTGAAAGCCAAAGGGTATAACCAAATGCACAAACTACCACTATACAGGCAGCAACAAGCATCACATTTTTCGCAAGGGGAGACAGACGTGCCACGTTCTCTCCGTTGTAATACAGCATATACTTACCTATGGCATAAGGAAAGCCTACAATATAATTAAGTACCCTCCCGGATACCTCCGTGCTGCTAATAAAAACTGTATTTCCATTTTCATATCCACTCTCTGCAAGTGCGGTAAGTTCTGCTATGCTGTAGCTTTCCGGGTAGTTTGTAGGCTTGTTATGTGCATATATTTCCTGACCTGTTTCGTCTAAAATCTGTACCCACAGTCCGTATTCATCCAGACGTTCCACACCAATCTCCTCTACCCGAACTATTCCGTCCTTTTCCTCTATCCACACCGAAAAATTATTTGCGAAGGTATTAGGCCATGAAGCAAGACTTAATCCCTCCGGCTCAGAGATGGAAAATACATAATAAAACATACCGATTGCCGAAACAACCAAAATAAGAAATAGCATAAGTAGCATAATAGCTGTATGCAAAAAAGGATTGCGTTTTAAATTATTCTTCATAAGGATTCACCAGCTTATATCCCAATCCTTTTACCGTAATGATATACTCAGGGGAAGCGGGATCATTCTCAATTTTTTCTCTCAAATGCCGGATATGCACCATGATGGTATTGTCACATCCAAAACTATCTTCTCCCCAAATACTTTCATACAGACGTTCACGACTGATGACACGTCCGATATTTTGTGCCATGTACTGTAGAATTTCAAACTCACGGGCGGTCAGTTCTATTTCCTTCCCCGCTTTGCTAATCCGGCAGGCTTCTGATTCAATGGTCAGCATCCCTACCTTGATTACCTGCCCCTGCATGGCATTTTGCTTATATTCACTCCTACGCAACTGTGCTTTGACACGGTAAGCAACCTCTTTAGGGC
>CALAST010000042.1 GCA_937889225.1 uncultured Lachnobacterium sp.
GGTGACAGGATTCGAACCTGCGACCTCCTGGTCCCAAACCAGGCGCTCTAGCCAAGCTGAGCCACACCCCGAAAGGTTATTTCGTTTTGTTTTTTCTGTCGTTCCCTGACGACTTGTTTAGTATATTACAAAGTCCGAAATATGTCAACACTTTTTTTAAAATTTTTTCAATTTTTTAAAATCGTTGATTTTCCTTGATTTTATAAGGTTTTAGAGATTATTCTGCTTCAGCAACTCTTTCATTGCTCTCAAAGCCTTTCCACGATGGCTGATTGCATTTTTTTGCTCTCTCGTCAAAGCTGCAGAAGAACATCCGAATTCATCTAAAAACAAAATCGGGTCATAACCAAAGCCATTTTCCCCTTCTGCATGATAGCCAATATATCCCTCCATTGCCTCATTTGTAATTAACACACGCTTATCAGGAAGGACTGCTGCAATAGCACACACAAAACGGGCTGTACGTTCTTCTTTTGGCACGCCTTCCAACTTGTCCAAAAGTGCTTGATTTTTTATTTCATAAGAAGTATCTTCTCCCATAAAACGGGCTGAAAATACTCCCGGTGCTTTATCGAGATAGTCAATTTCCAAACCGGAATCGTCTGCCAATACAATCGCATCGGTATGCTCTGCAATGGCTTTAGCTTTGATGACTGCATTTTCTTCAAATGTTGTTCCATTTTCCTCTATATCTGCTGTAATCCCCGCTTCTTTCATGGACAGAATCTCAACATCCACATCTGCCATAATTTCACGGATTTCACGCATTTTATCTTTATTTCCCGTTGCAAAAATTATTCTTTTCATCCTAAATATCCTTTCCTGCTGCTATTTTATCGATTATTGGTAAATGCCTTAATACAGAGATTGCATTTCTGTTTCTCTTTTACATTAATAAAACTTGTTCCGGTATAGCTGATATAACCTTCTCCATCTTCCAAATCTACATTATCATGAAAACCATCCCCGGAATCATACTCAATTGCCATCGGATGTGTTGCACCCGGTGTATGAACATATATGACTACTGCATATTTTTCATCTGCTTTTACTGAGATTTCCTGTTCAAAATCAATCGTATAATAGCCTGCATCTTTTACTGTTCCTTCCGCAACAAGCGTTCTATCCAAAAGCGAAAGCTCATTTTTAAAATTATTTACGATATAGATTTCATACTCGGTATCCGGTGCTGTAGCATAAAAACCTGCTGCTGTTACCGTTTCATTTCCATTTGCTGTAAATACATTGGCAGCATAGATTTCTTCTTTGTCATAACCAATCTTACCTGTCCAACCGCATAAGTCGCTTTGATAGATATTATCATAGTTATCCGTTTCTTCAATTCTTGTATAAACAACATTATGCGTTCCAATATTGGTGTCGTAATAAGATACATAAAAAATGCCATCTTCACCAAACGAACTTCCCCAACTATTTTGGCAAATAAATGCACCATCTTCTTCTAATGGAACGGAAAAATTCTCTTTTGGGTAATTATCATCCCATCCAATAATGGTTACTGCGTGATTTGATTTTTCTGTTCCGATATAGCAATAGCTCTTTTTGCTTCTATTATAGTATGCAGATTTACTTGTTGCAGAGGTCATTGCACTATACAATGTTGTCTGCACACCTCCATACTTAAATACCGCCTCTTTAATTGCAGCGTAATCTTTTGCACCTAAAATACGCATTTCCTGTACATGTTTTACTGCTTCTAACGTATTATTCGACTCTCCATCCCCATAAGGGTCATCCTTTTCATAAACCGGTCCTTGCCATGCCGCCAGATATGCCATGCCCATCGTATAATCACCGCCATCATACTGTGATAAAGAAAATGAATTGCTCATACTCATATGGTCCACCGAAAAAAGATAACTTTGCTCCGGAAGTAAGGCAGATTCCATTGCACTTGTTGCTGCAAATGCCCAACAGGTACCGTATTTTCCCTGATTTCGAATCTCTGATACACGATTTCTTGTTCTTAAGTCATAGCTGGCAGGAAGTGAGGTTTTATCTTCTGCATTATCCGCTGTTGTCAATGTATTGGTCTGAATGTCAAAATTATAGCCATAATCCAACATATCAGACAAGTCATTGATACTAACATAATATGCCCCATCCTCTTCTATCAACGGAGAATCTATTGTGACGGTCTCTCCTGAACTGTCTGCTTTCGTTTCATTTAACTGAAAAGTGGCTGCAAAATTATGCTTTTCCACCAAAAGCTTTTCATCATCATAAATACCCACACTACAATTCAAAGCCTCTGTGAGTACAGATACCGGCACCATAATACTTCGATTTTCATCCATATAGAAATTCAGTTCTTCATTTGTATATTCTTTATTATCAATGACAACCCGAAGGAGTTTGCTGTTTACATCCTCCGCCACAAGCGGATTCCACGCATTTTCACGCAATGTACCACCACGAAAATTCCCCACTTCTGAATTATCTAATTCAAATACTTGAAATTTTAACCAAAAACTAATTGCAATTAAAATCGTCAGTACGATATATCTTTTGGAATATTTCATTTATTTATCCAACTTTCCTTTATAATAATACGTTTTTTGTAACTAGGACTTTTTTCATTCGGTCAAATCCATGTTATGCCTGTCTTTTTGGTGGTTTTGGCCCCATAAACTGATAAAAATAGGTCTTAATCATACCATTGTAGATTTTACGGTTCTTGTCCGCTTTTCTTCCCACATAACGTTCTGCATCTTCATAACTGGTAATCATATACATTGACCATGCCTCCAATCTGCCATATGATTCACCTATCTGCTTATAAAGCTCCGGCAGATTTGCCTTTTCTTCAATTCGCTCTCCATATGGTGGATTCGTAAGAATGAAACCATACTTTTTCGGATGGCGTAAATCTGCTACTGCTCTTTGCTGGAAATGAATCAAATGGTCTACGCCTGCTCTTTTCGCATTCTCTCTGGCCGCTTTTACTACTTCACCATCAATATCATATCCTTGAATATCCACCTGAATATCCGTATCTACCATTTCACGAGCTTCTTCTACGGTATCATACCACAGCTGTCTTGGAATAACATTCGTCCAACTTTCTGCCGTAAATGTACGATTCATTCCCGGTGCGATATTTGCCGCAATCATTGCCGCTTCAATTGGAAATGTCCCACTTCCGCAAAACGGGTCTACCAAAATGCGGTCTTTTCTCCATGGTGTCAGCATAATAAGTGCAGCTGCCAAAGTTTCCGTAATCGGTGCTTTGCTTGTCTGCAAACGATACCCTCTTTTATGCAAAGAATCTCCTGAAGTATCTAGTGCCACCATAACCTCATCTTTCAGCAAAAAAATACGGATTGGGTAAGATGCCCCATCTTCATTGAACCAATCCGTATGATATACCTTTTTCAGACGCTCTACTATCGCCTTTTTCCCGATTGACTGGATATCCGAAGGGCTAAACAATTTACTTTTAATGGAAGAAGCTTTCTTCACCCAGAACTTTCCATCTTTTGGAATATATTCTTCCCACGGAAGGGCTTTGATGCCCTCAAAAAGTTCATCAAATGTGGTTGCCTTAAATCTTCCTACTAAAAGCAAGACACGCTCTGCACTACGCAAAAAAATATTTGCACGACAAATCGCTTCTGCATCTCCTTCAAACGTAATTCTTCCATCTTCTACTCTGGTAATTTCATATCCCAAATCATATATTTCACGTTTTGTGATTGCTTCCATCCCGAAATGGCATGGAACTACAAGTTCGTATGTCTTCATCAATTTTTTCAAACTGCAAAAAAAGCAGATTTCCTCCTATCTCAAATATTCTGTTTTTCAATAAATCGCAAAGAGATTATTCCGCTAGAACTAACTGTAAGCAGATTGCAGATTCTTACTTGTCTGCAATACACTTTCTGCTTTTTATATTGTTACACATTCCGTCCATTTTTGGAATAGCTTTCTTGAAATTTTTTTATCGCTTCATATCCTCCAACTACTGTTCCTGTCTGAAATCCTTTCATTCCAAGCTTTCTGGCAAGCTGCATGCTTCCGCCTCCATGCTGGCAGTAAAAAATTACCAGACGTTTTTTGTTCAGCACTTTTGAAAAATCCATATTTACATCTTCAAAATTTATTGCCCCCGGCCAATGTCCCTTGCCATACCATTCTCTTGGTCGGATATCTATAATTAATGCTTTTTTTTCTTTTTGTATCTGAGCTAAGTCTTTTGCATAGATTACCTGAAAATTCATGTTTTTCCTCTCTTTCCATGAAATTGTCTATATTTACGCCAAACTCCGTAATTTAACGTGAGTTCGACAATGAAAAATCTAAAATCTATAAAAAGAATAATGAAAAAACGGCATATACCACTATTTGCTTTGGTATATACCGTCTTTTTAACTACTATATTCAAAAAAAATTATATTGTTCTAAATATGTATATAAATCTACTTCGCTCTTTCCAACGCTGCCTTAAACATCATCTTACTATATTCCCTTTTATACAAAAGATTGGAAATAACATACATCAGGATTCCACCTAATAAAATTGCTCCATAACAAATGCCGACTGCTGCCGGAAATGGTATTTGCGGCAATATGTTTTTTGTTTCTCCACCTTGAAAAATTGCACTATACTGCCTACGCATAATGCTATAAAAGAATCCGGTAAATGCAACAATAAACAAACCTGTTGCACTCCAATAAAATTTTGTCGCTGTTATCATATACAAATTAAATATTAATATACATCCACTTACCATTAAAACAGACTCTATCACATGCTCCTGCATATGCCCCATATGGTAATACTGAACCGCCTTAATCACTAGCATTATCGTAATTGACACAAACTCAATAAATACACAAACGCTCGTGATAATCCTTGTCTGCAAACGCTTTTTATAAGGAGAAGACTGCACCATCTGGGAAGCATTCAAACTGCTAATCATTTGCGAAGCAAATACCATTCCAAACAAATAATACACTGATAAAACCGGACTTATTATGGAAAAAGACATCATATCAAAAATAAGTCCCATTACCATAAAAATAGCCGCTACTATCACACTCATTTTAAATTGCAACGAATATTTCAATAACTTAAACCCTAATTTTAAATCTCCTATCATAGTATCCCCCTTTCACCTTACGAAGTGTATACCAGACTGAAAAAATGCTAAATACAACCACATATACCACAGCCGCCACACCACAAACCAAAGGAAATTGCAAAGTAAGCAACATCAAAAGCAATGCTACAATCCCACATAAATATCCTGTTAAAAAAACAAAATTAATCATAACCATATGCCTTGCAATCCATACTGCTGTCTGCGCAACCGCCATTATAATACACATACAAGCAGATTTTTCGCCCCACTTTGCCAAACCTTCTGTTGTTTGTATATCAAAATTTCCCATCAGAAAAAATACAAGACCTATCGTCAAAATCCTTCGAACCGCATCAATCGTCAATACCGACTTCATGCATTCAATATATCCGTTTGAAGTCTTTAAATATTCCATACATTTTCGTTTTTTCGAATTGATTCCTGCTAAAAACCAATATTCCCCTATTGTTTCTGCGATAACCAGAAGTACGCCATACATAACCATAAATACGGTCTGTACCAGACCACCCGGTTCTAACAATATCCTATCCAATAAAAAATCAATTCCTATCATAATTCCCGGAACGATAAGCAAAATTATCATTCGATAACTCCATCCTGCAAACACAAAATAACTTCTCAATGCCTTCACCATTTGTACCACCCCATCTTAATCATAAAGCAAACACTCAGAATCCACTTTCGCCACTTTCTCTTCCAACGGAAAAGATAATCCGTATCTCATACGAAACAAAAACCTACAAACTAACTTAACAATCCATTCTATCTACTTTATATTTTCTGCAAAAAATGTACCGGTTTATCCGAGATTTGCGAATACTGTTTCATTACTGCTACGCTAATCTGGTATAAATTGGGTATTTCCTGACTTACATTCATCTCTGCCAGTTTTTCTATATTTTCTGCCAGACAAATGCCTTCAAATCCATATGCATTGGTACTAATAGAAAAAAGTACCTCTTTTGCCTTCTCAATATCTTCTGCTTCGCCTTTTACCAGAATATATTTTTGTTTTAAATCTTCCACAAATCCTTCTTCTACAATTCTGCCCTTTTCCATAAAAATGGCATAGTCTGTCACATTTTCCATGTCCGAAATATTATGAGTAGAGAAAAAGACACTTTTTTCTCCTTGTCCTACCTCGATATATGCATGTATCATCTCACAAAGTTTGTCTCGCATCAGAGGGTCTAATGGCGATGCAGGCTCGTCCAAAATGAGACATTCCGTATCTCTCGCAAACACATTTGCGAGCATCAGCTTCATTCTTGAGCCATCGGATAATTCCGTTACTTTTTTTCTGCCATCAAATGCTTTTTCTCCAAAAACAGCCCAATCTTTGCATAAACTGCGGAATTTATCCTTATGAAAGCCTTCAAATAAAAGCGTATTTACTTCTTCCACCTGACCTACTTTCCATTGCGGCAAATAAAAATTCCCTGTTCCCGTATAGCCGATTCGTTCTTTATTTTTTCCATTCTCTCGTTCTTTTTCATCAAATTCATTAAAGTAGCGAAGTGTACCTTTGTGGTCTAAGCGAATCCCTGCTAAAATATTTAACAGCGTAGACTTTCCTGCACCATTTTCGCCAATAAGTGCTGTCGCATAGCCTTTTGGAATATGTAACTGCGGAATATCCAATTCAAATCCTTTAAACTTCTTTTTTAAGTCCTTTCCTTCTATTACGTAACTAACTTCCATATGCCGTCCTCCTTTTCATTTTTTCAAATAAAACTTGCCTTCAACAGATATTAAAAATTCTCTACCAATTACCTACTACTTTCACTTTATCAACTGTCTTTCATCGAAAGCAATACCTGCAACGTGTTTTGCAATTCCTTATCTGTCATGCCTACGATTTCTGCCGCATCAATCGCCATCAATAAGGCTTCCTCCACTTTTCGCAAATGCTGTTCCCGCAGCATTTCGCTGTCCTGTGCATTTACATAGAATCCTTTTCCCTGTACTGCTGTGACAAGCCCTTCTGCTTCTAAAAGCTCATATGCCTTCATTGTTGTAATGACGCTTATTTTCAATTCTTTTGCTAAACTTCGAATGGAAGGAAGATATTCTCCCTGCTTCATCTTTCCAGATAAAATATCCGTCCGCATTTGCTCTGCAATCTGCTGATAAATGGGTATTCCTGTATTTTGCAATATCTTCATACTATATTTACTCTTTCTACACTAATTCTTTGCTATTATATTTTTTATAAAACGACTACACCAAACAGATATTCGTTAAAATTCATTTTCCTACTTTTATAATTAATTCTAATAAACTTTCGCAATTTATTCTGCTATTTGTTTATAAAAAATCAGACAACTGTTTATATGTTATATATACACATTTAACAGCAATTTGTCAAGATATAGAACAAAAAACAGTTTGGTCATTATGCAATTATATAGTACGAAGTCGAAAAGGAATTGAACTATTGGTCAATCTCATCAATATCACATACTGTGCAATGAAGTGACTTGCATCGTCAAACCCTACCAGATGGGATATGTTTTGAATTTTCATGTGAGGGCTGTTAAGTAAATATTCTTTGGCAATGCATTAAAAAGCAATAACAGTCAATGGAAAGGGCTTTTGCATCTGGGAGTGGGGTTGCATATTTTTTAATTGCACCTGAAATCAGGGCTTCTATTTTAGAGCCCTGTTCTTTATCTGTGAATATAATTTTCCGTTTTCTCAATATCTGTGGAATACTGCTCTCAATATTTCCTGTTACAATAAATGTGCTATCCATGCCACTCATTTATGTGTGGGATGGATAGCACGAAATACTAGACTTTTTCATAAAACTTAGGTATAATAAAACCTATCAAGTACATTGAAATTTCCAATGGTATCAAAAGTGAATGGTTCGCTTGAAGAAGCACTTCTAACGTAAAATGGCATACTAATCACCTGTTTCGAAATGTTATATTATTTAGCTTAACATATTGTACTTCAATTTATCCATCTATTATATAATCAAGGCATAATAAAACAAGTTCAGGGGGAGGTATTATGAAAGAAAAAGTTGTGGACATGACACAAGGTTCAATCATGCCGAAAATAATACGCTTTGCTTTGCCGGTATTATTGGGAATGTTGTGTCAGAGAATTTATAATTTTGCAGATGTATATATTGTGGGAAAATATCTGGGAGATGAGGCACTTGCTTCTGTAAGTATTGCCGGAACAGCCATGTATCTTCTGATGTCTGTCATGATGGGAATGACAACAGGTGTCAGTGTTGTGATTTCACAATATTATGGTGCGGGAAGAAAAGATAAAGTGTCAGAGGCATTTGTAACTTCCATATATGTCGCTGTCATATCGGTAATCATTATTACGATTATGGGTGTAATCGGTACTGAACCGCTGCTGCGTCTTTTGCAGACTTCAGAAGAATTGATGGAGGAAGCAAAAATCTATCTGCTAATCATTTTTATTGGTTCCTTTGGAACGATGTTATATAACTGGATTTCAGCGGTACTTCGCTCATTGGGAAATTCCGTTGTTCCAGTCGTGTTTTTGGTTATTTCTAGTGTATTGAATATCGTGCTTGATATTGCATTTGTAGGCTGGCTTCCTATGGGAGTAGCCGGTGCAGCGATTGCGACAGTACTTGCACAGGTAATTTCTGGTATTTTCTGCCTTCTGTATGCATGGAAAATAATGCCGTTCTTACGACTGAGTCGGGAAAAAATGAAAATGAATCCAGAGATTGCCAAACTGATATTGATATATGGAGTACCGACCGGACTACAGATGAGCATCATTTCTATTTCAGATATGACATTACAGGCGGTAATCAATACATACGGAACAGCGTTGGTGGTTGCTTACGGCGTCTGCTTAAAGGTCGAGGGACTTGGATGGCAGCTTTCAGATGCAATTGGCACGTCTTTAGGAACATTTGTCGGACAGAATATTGGTGCAGGAAATATCGAGCGTGTAAAAAGAGGTGTGAAGTGTGCTTATCTAATGAATATTGTATGCTATGGAATTTTCTGTCCAATTGTATTTCTTTTTTCAGAGACAATTATGAGAGCATTTACAGAGGTGCCAGAGTCTATTCAATATGGTATGGAATATATGCATATTTTTAGCGGATTTTTCTTTATTGGCGGTTTCCTTGGAATCTATCACAATGTGTTGCGTTCTGCAGGTGATGTAAAAGTTACGATTTTGATGGGACTTAGTGAAGTAATTACAAGAATTGGATTCAGCTTCCTGTTTAATGAGTGTTTTGGATATTATGGCTTGTGGTGGGTATCACCGATTACGTGGTGCTGTGCGACCATGCTTGGTGCGGTACGTTATCATTCCGGGACATGGCAGAATAAAGCAAAGATTCAAAAGGCAGAAGCATCATTTGAATAGCGTTTTTTTTGGATGAAAAAGATACCGGATTATTCGGTATCTTTCTGTAAGTGCTCCAAAAGATGACGTAGTGCAGTATTGCAGTCTATCTGTTATACTGT
>CALAST010000043.1 GCA_937889225.1 uncultured Lachnobacterium sp.
AGGGATTACAAGCATTTAATGTTGAGTCTGCACCGATTACTCGATACAGAGGGTATTCTGTTCGATAAAAAATCTATACTTCTGTATCTATTTATACAGATTTGTTCAAATTTTCTGTAACAGTTTATTTACCCATTTTATTTTCCCTGCCTTTGTATCTTTTATCATATCTCCAAGTTGTTTGGATAATTCTTGTGGTTTTTTCATTCCATTTTTCCTCCTAATTTTCTACTGTATCCCTATTACCTAGAATTTCCGTAATTCTTCGCTTCCGTCATCGACCGTATTTACAATGCTTTTTATTTCTACAAAATAAGAATAATTGTCATTAACTTTTACTTCACATCGGTCTCCTACTTTTTTTCCAAAAATAGCACTTCCTAATGGTGACTCTTTGCTGATTAAATTCTTGAGAGAATTACTTCTTACGGTTGTGACTACTTTATAAGTCTCTATTTCATCATCTTCTTCAAAATACAATTCTACGGTATTGTTCATACCCACTTCATCTTCAGCCGAATCCTCTGAAATAATTTTTGCAGTACGAATCATTTTTTCCAAATAGCGAATACGACTTTCGTTTTGATTTTTGAACTGCTTTGCTGCTTTGTATTCAAAATTTTCACTCAAATCGCCATGTGCTCTGGCAACCTTTACATCTTCTAATGCTTGCTTACGCACGACTAATTTGCGATATTCAATTTCTTCTTCCATTTTTTTTATGTCTTTTGCCGTTAATTCATCGTACATTCCAATCCCTTCTTTCTAAATTTTATCTTATATCTAGCACTATAAATCAAAAACCATACAATCAAAATTTCATGCTTGCAGTATTCTAAGACTTTTTATTCACATACTTCACAATCAAGTCTTGCTATATGATAAAAATCACTTTTTTATGACCATTCTTCACACTTTACATAAGAATAGCAACACATATGCTTTGTTATATTACTGCTATATATACTCATACAGACATCCTCTGTTATCCACCGTGTTTCAAATCCTTCTGTCTCCAACACTTCTACCTGTTCAAATCCAATTGCAAGTCCTCTGCCATCTGCCTTTGCCAAACTTTCTTTTCTTGTCCACAGTTCCACATATGCTCTAGTACGTTCTTCTTTTGGCAGATTTAAAAAATATGCATATTCCTTTTGGGTACAAATGCGTTTTGCCATGGAAATAAGCTGATTACCCTTCTCTGGTGAAAATAATTTGCGGTTAGTTTCTTCCAAATCAATTCCTATGTTTTCATCCGAAATCGCACATGCAACATAATGCTCAGAATGTGTAAGACTAAAAAACAGATTTCTATAAGGCTTATCCATATGCTCATCTTCCTGTATATATTCATAACGCAAAAGCATTGGCTTACCATGCTCCCCATAAGCAAATTCTGCCTTTTCATAATCAATGCCTTCCTGCTCTAATGCAAAACGTAAAAGAAGTCCTGCCATAAGGGAACGAAGTTTGTCCTTTTCATTTTTACAGCGAAGAATTTTACTTCTTCGCTGCTCATTGACTTTTTTTAATATGCAAGGCAAATTCTTAGAATCTGAAACTGCCCTTTCCTCTTTCTGTCCATCAAAACCGGTCCATTCACCAATTTTTGTATAATATACCTTTACCACATTGCTCCTATCACATATCTCAAATAACTCCCATAAATCCACAAGCCAACACGACAATACCAAGCACAATACGATACCATCCAAATACCTTAAAGTCATGTTTTCGAATATAGCTCAATAAGAATTTAATGACAAATACAGATACTAAAAATGCACTTATCATACCTGCTGCTAAAATAATCAACTCACTTTGGGATAATGCAAAGCCAAAATCCAAAAATTCCAAAAGACTTGCACCAAGCATAACCGGAATTGCTAAGATAAAGGTAAATTCACTCGCTGCTTTTCTGGAAATACCAATTAATAAAGCACCGATGATGGTTGCACCCGAACGGGAAGTTCCCGGAAACGCTGCTGCAATAAGCTGGAATACGCCAATTGCTGCTGCCATTGCCCATGTAATATCCATCATATCTTCTACTCTTGCCCGTCTATCTGCATTACGGGTTTCTATTAAAATAAAAGCAATACCAAATACAATTAAAGCAATGGAAACACCTTGTGCATTGTAAAATAATTCATCGCAAATATCATCGATACCCAATGCTACAAACACAATCGCAGGAAGACATGCTACTACAACTTTCAACCAGTTTACAATAATGTCTACTTTTACTGCAATCGGTCCAAAGAGCCAATATTTTTTCTGCCATATACCATAACTTTTATCAATAATATCTGCATTTTTTGCACTTGTAAACGGCCAGATTAAATTCCAAAACAATACAATAACTGCTAAAATTGCACCAAGCTGTATGACAACAAGAAACATATCCCAAAAGGATTCACTTACATTTAATTTTACAAATTCATTTAATAAAATCATATGACCGGTACTGCTAATTGGAAGCCATTCCGTAATTCCCTCCACAATACCAAATAAAACTGCTTTTAAAATTTCAAAAATTGATTCCATAATACTACTTCCTTTTTCTATTTATTATTTTTTTACTACAGCAATGCCTACGGTGCCAAGCCCTGCATTGCAAGAATTCGATACAGATGCACTATTAAAGATAATCTGTTCAAATTCTCCATATTTTTTTACTTCCTGCAAAAGAATTTCCTGCTGTTTCACACTACATCCTGCATGTGTAACAAAGACAATCCTTTTATCTAATTTTCTGTAATTTTTCAAACGAAGACGTATAAATCCTACCCATGTCTTTTCTAAAGCTCCAATTCGCGTGCCATAAACCGTTGGTTTCCCACCTACAACGCGAAGTACCGGGCGTACCTTTAAAAATTTACACAATGCTGCGGTAATCTTATCTGTATAGCCTCTTTCTCCAAAAATTTGAACGGACGGCAATAGAAAGCTTGTAGAAATCGTTCCTCGCAACCTCTTTATTTCACTACAGATTTCATCCAACGAAACTCCTTCCCTTGCCATCTTTGCGGCATGCAAAACAGAAATGCCTTGACCGCACGAAATATGACCGGAATCGATGATATGTACATTATCAAATCCCTGTGCGGCTATTTTCGCCTTCTCATATCCATTAGAAGAATATTTAGATGACGCAATATGCAATACCGCATCCGCCTGTGATAACACTTCTGCAAAAAATGCTTCATATTCCTCTACCGTAGCTCCATCCGCAGTTGCTGTACTCGTTGTTTCTGATAAATATCGTTTAAAGTTACTTACATCCAATTCTTTGGTATCACAAAATCTGCCCTGTTCTGTCTTAATGTATAAATACATCAAACGGATATCGTATTTTTCCAAAAGTTCTGTTGGTATGTCACACATACAATCGGATGTAATATATAATTTTTTTCTTCTTCGCCATAATTTTCTTGTCGAAGATAGTCCTTCTTCCATCATTCCGTTATCATATTTTACTAATTCAGACGGAATAAACTGAATAATCTCCGCTTCTAACCTATCCGGCTGCAATGGTTTTTCCAAAAATCCATCAAAATAACTTTTAATTAATTTATCTTCTTCACCAAAATACGTGTTGGCAGATACAAGCAGCGCCGGTACGTTTTTACATAATCCATTATCCTGCCTTTGTATTTCCCTTAAAAGCTGCACACCATCCATTCCCGGCATTTTATAATCCAACAGCAATAAATGATAGTACTTACTTTTTGTTTTTTCCAAAACATCCTGCACATTATTTGAAGTATCTATCTGCATCTTGGTATCTTGCAGCAGTTTGGAAGCTACGATAAGATTTAAATCATTGTCATCTGCAATCAAAATCCTTGCCTCCGGTGCCTCAAAACTACAGGTATAATGTGCTCTATCCAAATGATTATCCATATAAAATACATCACCAATTGCAGTTTCCTCTATAATCTGTTGTTCAAAAGATACCGTAAATACAGAACCTTTTGTATAAATACTGTCAATCGCAATTGTACCACCCATTAAATCCAAAAGCTGCTTTGTAATCGCAAGACCAAGTCCCGTTCCTTCAATTTTTTGGTTCTTTTCCCGGTCTACTCGTTCAAATGCATCAAATAAATGCTTAATATCTTCTTTGCGGATTCCCATTCCGGTATCTTCTACTGCTATTTTTAATCGAACATGGTTTTCATCCGTCTTTTCAAATCGACAGGAAAGTAAAACCTCACCTTCTGTTGTATATTTGACTGCATTCGATAAAAGATTAATTAAAATCTGCTTGATTCGTTTCTCATCTCCACGCAATACAGATGGCAGATTCTCATCTATCTCTACTTCAAGTTTCAGCTTCTTTTTATTCATGGATGGTCGCATCAATTCGATTACGTCACGAAAAAGTTCCTTCGTCTCATAATCCTTCAACACCAACTCCATTTTCTGAATCTCTAATTGAGACATATCAAGAATATCATTAATTAAAGATAACAGCATATTGCTGGCATTTTGGATATGATTTGCATACTCCTGTATTTTTTCGTTTGGTTCTTCTCGAAGTATCAATTCATTTAAACCAATAATAGCATTAATCGGCGTACGAATTTCGTGGCTCATATTTGCAAAAAACTGATTTTTTGCAGCACTCACACGCTGCAATTCTTCTTTCTGCATCTGGCTGATGATACGTTCCTTCTCAAACACTTTCACTTGAAGTTTTAACACCAAGCCAACGGTAATCCCCACTACAATAACTGCAAAAAGGGAATCAAAATGCACCTCAAAATTTGAGGCAAGAAGCAAAACATTCTCGGGATAACAATAGCTTCTAAAATACGCATTTAAATAAGCTATTAATGTTATTATCAAAAAAATGGCAAGCTTTTTCCCCGAAAACATCAAAAACACATAGAAAATACCCATTAAAAACCAAACAGCAGCTCCACTATTGGTTCCTCCACCTTTGATAAATATTTCCGGCAATGCAAATACGATAATCACAATACCTGCGACTATGGAAGCCGTATCTATATTTCGATAACGAAATGTCATAATTAATGCTGTAAGAAATCCCACAAACATTACAAGATAAATCCCTAACAGCGATTCTAAATTTTCCAAAGTAAAGCCTTCTAAAATTGCTAACCCGACGGAAACCGTTCCTACCAACAGAATTGTGCGGAATAATCGTTCTTTAATTTCCAGTTCCTCGGAAAAAATCGATTGATATAATTTTTTTATCATATCTTTGTTCCTCTTTTACACTTTCGCTAGCTTATCTTTTTGTTTTCTTAAAGTTTCATAAGCAGACATATAATCATACATCTCTATTTTCTTACGAATTGGTACTGCAATTTCTTTTAAGTCTTTTCCTCCAAAAGAATATTTTTCAAGTTCTTCTATTATCTGCATCATCTGTACGCCATCCAACATATAAGATGCTTCTTCCAGCTCTACAAGTGCTTTTTCAAATTCTGCCTCAGAAATTGTTGGTTTTGTCTGTGCTTCCGTTACTTCGTCTATACCTTCCGTCTCCTTAAACCAATTGGAAATCAGGGAAAGAACTCTGCCATATTCTATTATCATGGATTCATGATTCTCATAAATATACACAGTATTCATTTCTTTTCCGGCTGCCTCCAGTTTCTTTGCCATTTCTGACAAAGTTACTGCCCCGATACTTAACATAGAACTTTTTGTACCATGAACTGCCACCGTATAATCTTTCCAATTTTTCTGTGTATACAGATTCTTTATCAAATCCAAATGTTCTTTTCCGCTTTCCAGATGTGTCCTTAAAATATCTATATAATTTTTTTCATTTCCACAATAAAGAATACCTTTCTTCACATCCAGATTTCCAATTACCAGTTGCGGTTTTTGTATGTTCTCTTTTTCCGTTTCTTTTTCTTGTACTACTTCTAAAACTTCTGTTTTTTTCTCACTATGTACAACATTTCTTCGGAATACAATATGACGTTTTAATGCACGTACCAAAACAGAGCTTTCGATTGGTTTTGGTACAAAATCATTAAATCCTTCCCGCATAAACATTTCCCTTGCACCTGCAATTGCATTTGCAGTCAGAGCAATGACCGGTATCTGTTTAAAATAATCATCCTCCAAACTGCGGATACGATGCAACGCTTCCACACCATCCATGCCCGGCATCATATGGTCCATAAAAATCAAGTCATATTCTTTTGTTTTAATTTTCTTAAGGGCTTCCTCTCCACTAAGTGCAAACGATACCTGAATCTGATATTCTTTTAGCAAGCCTTCTACTACACGAATATTCATACGATTATCGTCTACTACCAAAACATGGACAGAAGAAGCATCCAGTTCATTTTCGGATACTAAAATACCGGCTTCATCCCTACTTCTTAACACATTAAAGATAGAGAGAATAAAAAACGGTTTATAGACACGATTAATTGCCTTATTTGGCACTTTTGCATCATCATAATGGTCTATAATAATACTTACGCAAATACGCTTAGCCAAATCATCAAAATATGCCGAATCTTCTTTATATTCCAAAAGACTGATAAATACATGGGTTAACT
The DNA here is from genome assembly GCA_937889225.1 of uncultured Lachnobacterium sp. Taxonomy (GTDB): domain Bacteria; phylum Bacillota; class Clostridia; order Lachnospirales; family Lachnospiraceae; genus Roseburia. The sequence goes on from CALAST010000043.1 coordinate 6,555, forward strand.
GTTCTGACTCATCTTTGCGTTTTAATTCCTGTAAATTTCTGCATACATAACAAGTAATATCCAACTGTGCTATCATGCCTTGAATATTTCCTGCATATTCATCACGAATGGAGGTATACGCAAACTGCTCCATATCTATGTAAACAGCGGCACAATAATCTTCTTTGTTTTCGATTTGTGCGATTGGCGTTTCATCATATACTTTTTGTGGAATTACAATCTGAAATTCACTGCCTTTCCCCTCCTCACTCTTTGCGGTAATAAATCCACCCATTTTATTTACAATAACCTGTACAATTGCAAGACCAAGACCAATTCCTTGTTCCTGTCGATTTCTTCCGGTATCTGCCTGTGCATATTTCTCAAATAAATTTTCCAAAATCTCACTTGACATACCAATACCCGTATCTTTTACGGTAATAATCAAATTAATGCCATAGCTTTCTCTGCGATATCCTACCCCTACAGTAATACAGCCTTCGTTCGTAAATTTAATCGCATTATTTACCACATTTAAAATAACTCTGCGGACTTTCTGTTCATCCCCGATTAAGACTCCCGGCATGGAAATATCACAATTTACAATCAATTCCAGATTTTTTTCTGATTTTCTTGCCATTGTCATATTAATGACATCATAAATCGTAGAAGTAATGTGATAGTTTTCCTGTACCAATTCGAAATTTTCATCCTGCAATTCTGAAAAGTCTAAAATATCCCCTACAACGGCCATTAAATTTCTTCCTGCTGAACGAATATTTAAAATATCATCCTTCAATTCCGGTGGAACATCGCTTTTTAACATAATTTCGCTAATCCCGCAAATGGAATTGATTGGCGTACGAATTTCATGACTGACATTCGCCAAAAAGTCATCTTTCTGACGTTCTGTTGCTTTCAATGCCCCAATCGCATGCTTTAGATATTTTTTTGCACTTTCCTGTTTTTTCATCATAAAATACACGACAATTTCCACCAGATAAATACCGGTAAAACGCAAGAATATCCGCATATGCTCCAACATATTTGCAGCCTGGACACTATCTTTGATTATATCAAAATAAAACAGCATCAACGTATAGGAAATAAACGGAATTCCAATAATTCTGGGAATTTCATACAATCCGAGCAAAATGACTAACGCTGAAAATGTAGACAACACATCAAATACGTCATTGACGTAATACGCATAAAACAGCATATTAAATTGACATACAATGGTTACATAATACGCACGAAACTGATACGTTTTGTATTTTGAAAAAAAGAAAAACCATCCAAAAAACATCTGCACAAGAATACAGACAAGTCCCCATGAATTCCATCCGCTTTTATTCCCCATCACTAGCGTACTGCAGCAATAGATACTGTATATTGTCAATACAATCAGCTCTACCTGTCTTTTACTCATCTTTTCATAACTATTATTTTCCATACCAAACTCCTGCACCTTCAAGCGGTTAAATGCTAAAAACGCAGGCTCAAAAATATGCCTACGCTTTTATGTATTCTTATATCCGGATACCCGTTCTCTTTAACGCATCCTCAAAACCTTCTTTGTCTACCGGTTTTCCTGAATAAATCGTGCAGCCCAGTTCAAATGCTTTTTGTATATTATCCAAATCATTTAGTGCAGTTGTCATAATCACTTTTACCGCTTCACTTTCCGGAATATTTCGTTCTTTTTCCAAATTACGAATGCCTATAAGTGCCTGATATCCATCCATTACCGGCATCATAATATCCAGACAAACCAAATCATATGGTTTTTCTTCTTCCATCGCCATCATAAATGCATCTACCGCTTCCAAACCGTCCACCGTAACATCGCATTTTCCATACTCAGCTAAAAAATTGCTCATAAATTTTCTTGTTACAAAATCATCCTCCGCCAATAAAATTCTCATTTTGTTCTCCTTTACACTATATATATTTTTTATCGAAGCTGTCTTGCAATTCGTCTGCAAATATCTACAAGCTCAGCATTAAATTTCCTGCCTGCGTCTGCTTCTATTATCCTTAATGCATCTTCTCTATCAAATGCACCACGGAACGAACGCTTTTCTGTAAGTGCACAATAGTTCCCCACTAATGCTACAATTTGAGCTGCAAGCGGAATTTCATTTTCTTTCTTCCCATATGGATATCCGCTTCCATCCCAATTTTCGTGATGATACAATGCAATTTCCTGTGACATTGCAAGAAAATCATTGTAATCATTATCGGTTTTAATATCTTCTAATATCTGTGAACCAATAATTGTATGCTTTTGCATCATGACCGATTCTTCTTCTGTAAGACGGGATTTTTTCTGCAATATTTCCAGAGAAATTCCCACATTCCCTAAATCACAAAGAGGAGCTGCTATTTCAATCGTTTCCACAAAGGTATCGGATACCAAATGCTCAAACTTTGGAGAAAGCTGCATCGCCTGTGCCAAAATCTTGCAATTATACTGTAAGCGTTCCATATGGTCTTCATCATAACTGGCATTTTTGCGTGCTACCATCAACAAAGCATATAGTATCTTTTTCTTTTCTTCTTCAATTTGTTTCAACTGCTCAACGACTGTAACCTGTAATTTTCTGTTATGCTCTAAAACACTACGGTTATTTTCCGAAAGTTTTAAATGTGTGCCTACCCTTGCCCTTACTACCTCCGGTATAAATGGCTTGGAAATGTAATCTGCACCTCCTACTTCAAATCCCTTTAAAACATCCTGTGGGTCATCATAAGCCGAAATAAATATAATCGGAATATTACGTGTACACACATCCTCTTTCAAGATACTGCATAACTCATATCCATCCATTTCCGGCATGGAAATATCCAAAAGAATCAAATCCGGTAGAATACGGTCTAGTATCCGAAGTGTCTGCTTTCCACTTTCTGCCAGAACCGGCTGATATCCCATATCTTCTATAATATTTTTCAACGCAAAACGATTTGCTTCAATATCGTCTACTATTAATACTCGCAACATAGGTCCTCCCGAATTCGCTTGCTTACTATTTCGAATAGAGCAATTACCGTATCATACTCTGCATTTTGAACTGCCATCTTCAAACGCAGTACATTGCTTCTTATCTCTTGCGGTGCATTTGTGGTAAGCTGTCTTATCGCATTAATAAAACTCTCCGCTTTTTCCCAGTTATCCATTTCTACCGCTAATATTAGTTTGGACATATTTTTCTCCAATGCTTCGCGATTCTTTGGACTTCCAAATGCGTGAAGTGCTGCTTCTTCTGCACTCAATTGTTCGGATGCCTGATGCAAATATGCATGAATATCTATTACATTTGGGTTCTTCTTGATTTCTTCTTCCGGCAATTCTATCCATATCGAAAAAGAAAACATCGAACCTTTGTTATATTCACTTTCCACACCAATGTGCCCATGCATCATCTCTACAAGCTGCTTGCTGATATTTAAGCCCAGACCTGTTCCACCATATTTTCTGGTAATCGAAGCATCCACCTGAGAAAAACTCTTAAATAATTTATCTAAATCTTCTTTTGCAATACCAATCCCCGTATCTTTTATAATAAAAAAGATTTCTGCTTTGTTTAGCGTTTGTGCCGTTTTAACTACTTCTACTGCAATTTTTCCTACTGCGGTAAACTTTGCAGCATTGGAAAGCAGATTATTTAACACCTGTACAATACGAAGCTCATCGCCAATCACATAAGTTGGCACTTCCGGAGAAATCGTAACAAAAAACTCCAGACCTTTTTCCGTAATCAGATATGTATGATTTGCCTTTACATAATCAATCATTTTTCGGAAATCAAATTTCCTCTTTTCCAATGTAAAACGCCCTGCCTCCAACTTGGAGAAATCCAATATATTGTTGATAATGGCATTCATATCCGTACAGCCACGTTCCATTAGCCCTAATACCTTGCGGCATTCTTCACTTTCGACTCTTTTCAAAAGTTCTTTCGTATTGCCCAATATTCCATTTACAGGCGTTCGAAGCTCATGTGTTACATTTGCGACAAATTCTGATTTTATTTTTAGGGCACTTTCTGCTTCTTTCTCTACTTCTTCTATTTTTTTCTCCAAAAAACGTTTTAGCGTAATGTCTCTCATAAGGCAAATATACTGTTCATTCTCTTGCAAAACAGAAAATATGGCAGTTACCGGAAAACAAGTCCTGTTTCTCCGATATGCCATAATATCATTTTCTTTGCCATCAAATTCAATGATATTTTCCTGTTCATACTCATCCGAAAATGCTTTCGGAAAAATATCTTTTATAGATGTGGATAACATATCCTTTTCATATTTCAATCTTTCCATTGCAGACCTATTTGCATAAACAATCATACCTCCTGCATCAAATACAAGCACCATTTCCTGCATATGCTCAAATACATAGTCTGAAAGTCTATTTGCTCCCATTACCTAAACTCCTAAATCAGACGTACAATGCGGACATTTTACTGCTCCTATTGCAATTGTACTCTTGCAATACGGACATTCCTTTGTTGTAGGTACTTCCGGCTTTGGTTCTTCTTTTTTAGTAAATCTTTCATTTAATACATTCATACCTTTGACAATGCAAAAAATCACAAATGCCGTAATTAGGAAATTCAATACCGCTGTAATAAAATTTCCATACATTAAAACAGGAGCTGTTTCGCTACTTCCCAAAGTTATGGTCAAATGCGAAAAATCCATACCGCCAAAAATACCTAAAATCGGAGTTAAAATATCTTTATTCAATGAGGTTACGATGGACGTAAATGCACCACCTACGATAACACCGACTGCCATGTCCATCACGTTACCACGCATAATAAATTTTTTAAACTCTGCTACAAAACCTTTATCTTTCATTACTTTTTAAACCTCCATCTTACGTTTAAATATGTCATTTTATTGTAACACACAATTTACAATATATAAATTACTTTTTTTCGTCAAGTGAATATTCAAAAGTTAATTTTGGTTAAATATAATTTTTCTCTCCCATATAAAAAGGACTGCCACAAAATATTCGTAACAATCCTTTCCATTCTTTTTCTTTATCCCAGCAAAGCCTTATCGGAAGCAAACTGCTGTCCGCTTACTTCTTCAAATTTCAAAAGTAAATCTTCTACTGTTAATTTTTTCTTTTCTTCCGGTCCAATATCTAAAATAATTTTACCTTCATGCATCATAATCAGACGATTGCCATGTGTGATGGCGTCTTTCATATTATGGGTAATCATCAAAGTTGTCAAATTATTTTCGGATACGATTTTATCCGTAAGTTCTAATACCTTTGCTGCTGTTTTTGGGTCTAACGCTGCAGTATGCTCATCTAAAAGCAATAGCTTTGGCTTTTGTAAGGTTGCCATAAGAAGCGTAAGTGCCTGACGCTGTCCGCCGGACAACAAACCTACTTTAGAAGTCATACGGTTTTCCAACCCCAAATCAAGCATTTGCAAAGCCTTATAGTATTCTTCCTTTTCTGCATTTGTGATTCCCCAACGTAAGGTACGTTTTTTGCCACGACGAGCTGCCAATGCTAAATTTTCATCAATCTGCATGGTAGCTGTCGTTCCTGTCATCGGGTCTTGGAATACACGACCTAAATATTTTGCTCTTTTATATTCCGGCAAACCGGTAACATCTACATTATCAATAATAATCGAACCTTCATCTATCGGCCACACACCTGCAATTGCATTTAAAGTAGTGGATTTTCCTGCTCCATTTCCACCGATAACTGTAACAAAATCGCCTTCGTTTAATTTGAGGTCTACGCCATTTAGTGCTACTTTTTCATTGATTGTTCCTAAATTAAAGGTCTTATGAATATTTCTTAACTCTAACATATCTTAGACCTCCTGTGCTTCTTTCTTAATTGTTGCCGCACTACGTTTTCCTGCCATCTTAAATGAATTTTTCTGTCCTGCACGAATATGTGGTACTGCAAGGAATATTGCTACAATGACAGAAGTAAATAACTTCATATCATTTGGATTCATCTTGAGCCAAATTACGAAACCAATTACCACATAATATGCAATTGCTCCAACTACAACAAATACGAGTTTTAACGCAAAATTTGCACGTTTTCCTAAAATCGCATCACAGAACACTTCACCAATAATGATAGCGGCAAGACCGATAACAATCGCACCACGTCCCATATTGACATCTGCAAATCCTTGAAACTGTGATAACAACCCACCTGACATCGCAACTAATCCATTGCCAAGACAAAGTGCAATCAGTTTCATATTGTCATTATTGATACCCTGTGCTTTGCTCATTGCAGGATTGCATCCGGTTGCACGAATTGCAGAACCTTGCTCTGTACCAAAATACCAATATAATAAAACAATTAAAATAATACAAAAAATAGCGGCCGCCACAATTGCAGCTGTAATATTTCTGGAAGATAAAATCAAATCAAATTTATCTACACTTAATGCTTTGTTTGACCCACCCAAAATACGCAAATTAATGGAAAACAATGCAATCTGTGTCAAAATTCCGGCAAGAATTGGCGGAATCCCAAGTTTTGTATGTAAAAGTCCCGTACAAAGACCTGTCGCAACACCTGCTAATGTCGCTACAAACAATGCCACCCAAATGCTATATCCATTCACGGTAAGCATAACGGTAACTGCTCCGCCTGTTGCTAAAGAACCATCTACCGTAAGGTCTGAAAATTCCAAAAGACGGAATGTAATGTAAAGTCCAAGTGCCATTACACCCCAAACTAAACCTTGTGCTATATTAGACGGCAGCGCGTTAAAAAACGCTGCCGGGTTTAATGTAGCAAAGTAACTTAAAAACATCTTAAACTACCTCTATTCTTCTGTTTCAATTGCTGTATAGCTGTCCGGAATTGGAACTTCAAGCTCTGTTGCATTTGTTACATTGTATTTTTTTGTAACTTCCGGAGCTGATTTTACTTCCATTTTTGCAGGGTCTGCACCGTTTACAAGAATATCATATGCCATTTCACCTGCAATATATCCGATTTCATAATAGTCAATAGAAAGTGTTGCAACACCACATCCGGAACAGATGCCTTCTTCACCTGCAAAGATTGGAACACCTGCTGTAAGTGCTACGTTGTTAATTGCTTCTGTACAATCTGCTGCACTATTATCTGTTGGAATATAGATAACATCACTTCCATCACATGCACTCTGTGTAATCTGTGCTACATCGTTTGTATCAGAGAATTTGTATTCTGTACAGGTATATCCCATATCTGCTAAGTAGCCTCTAATTACATCTGACTGATACTGGCTGTTTGGTTCTGCAGAACAGAATAAAATACCAATATTTTTTGCATCCGGGAATAATTCCTGAATACATTTTGCCTGCTCATCAAGTGGTGCAAGGTCTGTTGTACCGGAAACATTCTTTCCGCTTACACCAGTCCATTCATCCATACCTAATGCTGTTGCATAGTCTGTAATCGATGTACCTAAAATCGGAATTTCAGCTGTAGCAGATACTGCCGCCTGAAGTGCTGCTGTTGCATTTCCTAAAATTAAATCATATTCATTTGCTACAAATGTAGTGGTAATGGTAGAACAGGTATTAGAGTCACCATTTGCATACTGTACATCAATGGTAACTTCATCTCCTAATTTTTCTTCTAACGCTGCCTTAAAACCATCGGTTGCCTTATCTAATGCAGGATGCTGTACTAATTGGCAAACACCTACTGTATAACCTGTATCCGCATCTGCATCTGCCTCACCGCCACAGGCTGTCATGGAAAACATCATAACACCTGCTAAAAGTAAAGATAAAATTTTCTTTTTCATAAAATATTCCTCCCGTAACTGTTCTTCCCGATTTATTCTTTATCATTCTTTTGGTTTTTCTATCGGGTTATTTATGTATATTATAAATGTCAAAAGCCATTCCGTCCAATCACGAAAATTTATGGTTATTCATAAATTTAGTTATAATAGTACAATCCCACTATTCCCAGAATATATACCCCCTCAATTAGTGTTCTACACATTTAAAGTGGGAAACTTTCTTGATTCGGCTAAATTCTTAGTTCTGATACTACTTTTACTTAATCACAAAAAATCTCCTTTAAGCAGATTTCAGTTTTTACCTTTTCTGCTTAAAGGAGCTTATATCATTTCTAGGATTCTGCTGTCTCTTTCAAATTCTGAAGCTGTGCAAATGTATCATCTACCAACCCTACAAAAGCACCCAAACTTTCTAAAGTATCGTTTACTACACCCTTACAAGTCTGTGTACTTGCAGAAACTTCTTCAGAAGCAGAGGATAATAAGGAAATACTTTCTACAATTTCACAGTTCGCATTCAATACGGATGAAACCTCTATGCTCATATTGTCCACCCCTTCCTGAAGTACAAACATGCCTTTTTCTACCTCTGTAAAACTTTCATTTACCTCAAAAACTTTTTCACGCTGCGTATTAATTGCCGCAACTGACTTTTGTATACCGGACTGTGTTTCATTTGTTACAGCCGTCAGTTGTCCAATAATTGCCGTAATCTGTTCTGTAGATACCTTGGTTTCTTCTGCCAGTTTTCGAATTTGTTCTGCTACAACTGCAAAACCGCGTCCTGCTTCCCCTGCTCTTGCAGCCTCAATTGACGCATTCAATGCAAGTAAGTTTGTTTGTGAAGAAATATTTAAAATAGACTCCGTAATTCCGGATACTTTTTGCACATTACTTACCAATTGGTTTACAGTTTCTGAAATACGCACAATATTCTGGTCTACCAAATCCGATTGTTTCTTTAAATCATCAGCATGCACTTTGCCTTCTATGATAACTTCTTTTAATTGTTCAGTTGTATTCTTCGCATCAGCTGACAATTCATTTGTAACTTCCAATCTTTGCTGAATATGAGTTGTTTGGTCTGCTTGCAAACTTACTGCATCCGCTGTACTTTCCGAACTTTCTACAATACCATCAATTGCTTCGTTTGCAGAACCCATAGCTTTGTAAATCTCTTTCAATCCATCTACAACTTTTGTAAAATTATGATCTAATTTCTGTACGATACTGTTAACAGTATCTGCTACCTCTTTACGATGCTCCGCTTCTTCTAAAATCACTTGTTGGTCTTCCTTACTAAAATCTACCAAAAGTGCAATTGCTTTATAAGAACCATAAATAGAAACGAAAAAACTTGCGGAAATAAGACTTGCATAATTAAAAAGCACAGGATCTCCTTTTACTGCCATCATTTTCATAACGCAGATAACAAACGCACCAATACATCCCACTCCCACAAGAATAGAATTTAAATATGTCATAAATCCAATCAATGCCGGGAATACAAGTATCATTACAATGACACCATTACCTGCAACCATAATTGCGTAAGTAACTAAAAATATAACTGCCAATAAAATCATACATAATTTTTTTTTGCCTAATGCTTTAAAAAGAATAAACGATACAACCGCAGCTGCAATATATAACCCACTTCTAAAATTCGCACCTTCCAAACCGTTTGATTTTTCAATCATTGTGTACACAAAATAACAAACAATCAAAATTGTGGTCATAACACGATTTGCCCTTAGATACTGTTCCGGTGTCAACACTTTTTTCTTTACATACTTTTCCATCACTTATCTCCTTTGTTCCATGATTTATTTTGTTGTCGCAGCAATATAGGTTGCAATATACTCCGCAATCCCTTTCGCACCTTCGCTATTTGGATGAATTCCGTCTTTTTCAAACCATTCCGGCTGCTCTTTCGTCATAAGGTTAACATCAATCAAACCTGCTTCGCTCTCATAAACATCAGCAAATTCCCTTATCAGTTGTGCAATTTCTTCGACGATATGTGGTTGGATATCAAACTCTGCCTCTCCATCCGATTCTCCATTTACATAAAATGCGGTAGCGGGCGTACAGATATATAATTTCGGTGGATTTTCTTTTTGCATATAACTTTCCAAAATTTTTTCATACGCCTCTAAAAAAGCTTCTTTTCCATTCCAATTGTATGGTTTTGAATCATTGGTTCCCATCATAAAAATAAGAATATCTGGTTCATATGCCAGACTGTTTTCATAGCTTTTTTCTTTCACATATGGTCTGTCTGCTGTTTCCTGCACACTTCTTCCGCTTTCTCCAAAATTCATCACATGGTAATCCGTTCCCAATAAATTCCCCAATACTGCCGGATAATTCTTTTCCGGCCAACCCGAAACGCCCAAGCCATATGTAATGCTGTCGCCTACACAGGCAACTTTTATCTTTCCTTCTTCCGTTGAAGTTTCGGGGTGTACGCCGGAAAGCCCATTGAAATACAGATATGCATATCCTGCAATTAACAGTAATGCAAGTATCATAGCCATAATCCATCGCTTTGTATGTATCTTCATTTTACTACCTCTTTTACATCTATCCGCTTATTTGAATGGAATTGCGACCATTTTCCTTTACTTCATACAGATTCATGTCTGCATCTGCCACCAATGTTTCAAACGTATCTTTCTCTGTTGGAACACGTACCGCAGCACCCTGACTAAGTGTTACAATCCCAAACGGTATATTTGCTTTATGCTCAACTGCCATCTTTTTCATATATTCTTTCAAACGATTCAAATGTCCAAAAACTTCATCTTTATCTGCATCAATAAACACACAGATAAATTCATCTCCCCCATATCGTGCTGCAAAATGCTTTCCAATTGTTTCTTTGATTGCTTTGGAAATATATTTCAGACATTCGTCTCCTTGAAGATGTCCATAAGTATCATTGTAGCCTTTATATTTATCAATATCAATTAATGCCACACCTACCTTTTGTTTTTCCAATAATGCTTTATCAAAAATTTGTTTATATTTTTCCAATCCTTTGCGATTTGCCAATCCGGTTAGTGCATCTGTCTCGGAAAGTTCTTCTAAAGAATTAATTTTACAACGTATCATTTCTTCTTCATCAAATAAGTGTTTTCGCAATTCCAAATTTGCCCTTCTTTGCTTCATATAATCGCTTCGGTATTCCTGTTGTGAGGTATAGTAATCGCTATAAGCGTCAAACAGCAGCTCTTTATCATTCACTTGCTTATAATAGCGAATTTCCAGATGATTGCATTGTACCTTACACTTCCAAACATCAAAAACAGAAGCATACTGTTTCATCAAATCTACTACTTTTTTCTGACCTTCCAAAAACTCACATTCCTCAAACACGTTATAGACATGTGTAAGAAGCTCATACGAATCCATGATTTCTTCCTCTTTGGATAACTGCTCTATAAATTCCAACAAGATAGGAATCGCTTTTTCTCTATCACCTTTTATGTAATACAAGTATCCTTGCATAAATATCATGGCAACGCGATAGACAGGCATGGTGTCAGCAAAATGAATACGTACCAATTCGTTATAACATTCCTTAAACTTTTCTGTTTTTCTACTTGAAATACAACAAACAGCTTTGCACAATACTCTTGCACCATATGTTGAAGCATAAGCGATATCTCCATTTGGATATGTTTTTACAAATTCCTCAATTCCTTTTTGATGATACATAAGTGCTGTCTCAAAACTTTCGGCTGTCTCAAATATCTGTGCCAAAAGTGTGTAAATCGTATTCATTACATCATTATCTTCATTCTCAAGTGCCAATGAAAATGCATCAAATATATAATCTGCTGCCAACGCATCATTCATTTGATTTAATTTTAATACCGCAATCTGAATCAAACTTAATACCTGACAGCGAGTATTCTTCGAATTTTTTGCTGCCTGTATGCTCATTTTGCAATACTTTTCACTATTTTCCATATCAGAAAGCAAATTATATAAATTTCCTGCACCATAATAAGCTTTTGCAAGAACGCCTTCATCATGTTGGTAATCTTCTGCAATTTTCAAATAAACATCCACCGCTTTTTTCATGTCTATATTGATATATTCATCTACTTCTTTAAACCGTTCCATTACTTCCGGTGAATATTTGTATAACATATGAATCTCTCCCTAACATTATTATTGTGTACTATGTATCGTTCACATTATACCATAAAGGCATATGTTCTCACTAAATTCACACTTCGCTTCACTCGTGCTCATTAAGTGTTCACATTATACCATAAAATACCAGTCTATAACAACCTACACAAATCGACCCTTTACAATTTTTTCTTATCATGTTACTGCTCACATGTGACCAGTAACCAGTAAAAATCCATGCAAAATTTGCTTCGCAAATGGATTTTTACTTGCATCATTCACGTTTTCATACGTACTTAGCAGTAAATGCTAAGTACTGTGTGTACGATAACCTCATCATATCATAAGATAATTTGGCTTACAATGTGGGATTTGATTTGTTTTATAAAAACCACATATGTAAAGCATTTCACTTTCACAGATGTGGTTTCTTCTTTGATACTTAATTGTTATTTGTATTTTATTATTATTTAGTCCAAGCAAATATTACCAATTTTTTCCCTGTTCCAATATGGAACGAAAAGACTGAATTAACAGACCATTTATCGCAGCATTTATAATTGTCCCAATTCCCACAACCGTCCAAATAGAATTTTGTGACAACATACAAAATATTACACCTATTACCATTACGGTTACATCTGAAATAATTCTCCCTATACCAAACGGAATCTTTCCAACGGATACCTTTTCAATAATAAATGCTACTGCATCATAAGGAGCAATCCCTAAATCAGCAGTCATATACATTGCTGCTCCCCATGATAAAAACAGCAGTGCTATAATAAGCGAACCTACCCTTAATGGAATACCCATGCTAAGAGATATCTGTTTTTCCAAAAGCCAACAAATAAAATCCGCAATATACCCTACTCCTACCATATTCACTATAGTTCCTATGCCTATGTAATTGCGAACTGTAAAAAAGACAATTACTAAAAGAAAGAGATTCGCAATTAATTGCCAGTTTCCAAATGACATTCCAATAAATTTGCTGATGCCTAAATTCATGCACGTAAATGGATCTACCCCAAATACTGCCATTCTAAATGCGGCTACCCCTATTCCTATAAATAAAATCCCTACTATCATATAAACAAAACGCTTCATTACTATTTCAACCCTCTCATATTATGATTTTTTATTTTTTTGCAATATCTTTCAAACTATCCAGAAGTTCCAAATCTTCTCTCAATATTTTCATATTAGAGGTTATTGCTTCCTGTCCCGGTTTTGTAACTGTAATTTCAATAATCGTTCCTTCCGGCATTCCGCCTGAAAATACGGCATGAAAAAATGCTACAAATTTTGGGTGATTTGCCGTAAATTTATTTTTTGCTTCCATAATTTTAAATGCTATTGTTGGGTTTATCATATTTTTCATATACTCCTTTTTCTTTTCTATTCTTCTTTTGGGATTTATTTAAGACCTAGAACTTTTGTTCTGCAATCAAAAATACTTTCTTCGGTTACAATATAATCCGGTAATATATCATGTTCTTCTTTCATGATTCTTCCATTATCCACAATCTGACACATAAATGCAACAGCCATTTTGCATAAATTTGATTTTGGAACTGTTTTTTCTAAATTTTGTAAAAAACGGTCATAAAAGCCTTTTCCATAACCAATCCGTCCGCCTTCTTTATCAAATGCTGCACCCGGCAATAAAATAAAGACCGTTTCTTCCTTTTTCGGGACAAATCTTTGTGAAACATTCACTTTTGGTTCTTTGATTCCACAATATCCATCCAGTAATTCCGATACGGATGAAATTCTATAAAACTCCATTTCTGAACCTATGATTTTGGGCAAATAGACCTGTTTTTGCATTTCAAAAGCATATTGCATAATCAAACTTACATCTACTTCACTTTTATAAGAGGAAAATAAAAGAAGTTTATCGCTTTTTTGAAATGCCTCCGTGGAAATTACGCGTTGTGCAATGATTTGGCTTTTCTGTTGCCTTTCCTGTAGGGATAGTGCATCCCGTTTCTGCAAAATCTGTTTTCGTATCTCTTTTTTGGTTTCCATATTTATATCTCTTTTTCTTTATAACAAGCCCATGAAAAGCATTTTTCAATGGGCTTGCTCCAATCGTTTTAATTTATCTCTGTCACTTTATATCCGGCTTTCTCAATCGCCTTTTTCACAATTGCATCATCCATTTTCTGTTCATATGAAACAACTACGATACCTTTTTTCAAATCAACGCTGCCTGATACACCGTCTAAATCATTGACTGCTTCTTCCACTCTGTTTTTACAGTTCTGGCAGCTCATGCCTTCTACTTTTAACGTTTTTTTCTCAATAATATGCTTTAATTTCTTCTTTGGCATTTTGTAAGTACTTCCACCTCCACAACATCCGCCTTCTCCGCGAAAATGTTTTGTGCCTGAATGGATTCCTGCAAAAATCAGGATTACTACAATACCTATGATGATAAAATCTGTCATTTGTCTTTCCCCTTACCTATTCTTAATTTTTCTTATCTTATTAACTGATTTTTCTATCAAATACAGTTAGTGGTAACTAATCCAGATTATAGCATATTTTATTTTTCTGTCAATCGCATTATGCATTATTCAGATATCCTTGTTCTATTTCCTCATCCGACCAAATTCGTTCTATTTCTATCTCATTTTTCTCAAAAAATTCTTTCCATAGTACATAGTCGGACATATCCATTCCTATGACTTTTTGCAATTTCATAAAAGAAATAATTTCTTCATAGCTTTCTGTTTTAAACATCAATGCCCAATTTTTCTTTGCATTATCATTATCGTTATATGCCATTCCATCTTTATTGATTGTTATAATTCCATTTGGTGTTCGTTGCAATAATCCTAATACCTCCAAAACTGCATTTGATTGGGCTACTTCCTTGTCTGTAACCAAATTCGGATAAGCGTCCAGATAGGTTTGTGCTAATTGCTCTAATCTCTGACGTTCCTGTTCATTTGCAATCAGCACATTTCCGCCTCTGCCTTCTTCTCCCTCTTTTACAAGATAACGAATTCCTGTTTCCATGTGTGTATAAACACCAAAACCTTCTAATGTTTGTTCTTCCAATACATCTACACCCATTGCATTACAAAAACCATTTAATAATTCCTTATCTGCTATCATAGCCGAATATGCGGCTGTTCCATGTTCAGAAATCAATAATTGTGTTTGTGTTGCTACATCTGTATGGACTTTTATATCCTTATATTGAAATGCCCCTACTTTTTCTCCTTCCTTATTGTAGACATGAAATATCTTATATTCATTATCTGCTATAACCTCATAGTTTGATGTGGTAAATGAAACAGCTTCTGTATTTACTGCCTCTGTAGATGTCGAAATCGTTTCATATACCTTTTCTATATCTGCCAGTTTTTGCAACTGTTCCTCATAACGTCTTTGATGCTCTGCACGCATTTGTTCCCGCATATCATCTGTTACCGCATCAAAGTTTTCCAAGAGTTCATCCCATTCCTCTTGTGTATAGGACTTTGCTCCAAACTGAAACGATTGGTTTATGCCACCGTTTGCAATTACCTCTGATTGCTCCTCTCGCTTTTTTTCCAATATCTGCTGATATGTTTCCTGTGCAGATACAACTTTTTCGGTATAGGTTGTTGATGCACGATTCCCATATCCGAATTGCATGGTTTCTACTACCATATGTTTCTCCTTTCCGCGGTTTCTTCTGCCATTCCGAAACCACACCGCTTTCCTGAAAGGTCCAAGCGGTTTTGCCTTATATTTGAGGATATTTCATAATTCAAAATGCCTTATTGTGGATAACTTCCCGATTTTTT
>CALAST010000044.1 GCA_937889225.1 uncultured Lachnobacterium sp.
CTAATACCATCATTGGCAAATATAATCCATCATAGTTACCCATCATACATCCGTACAGCATACAAAGTACCGTCGTATTTGTAGCAATGGATAATGCCAGTTTACATCCTGCACCGGCAATCATCAAACGCTGCATAGGTTGGTTGTTTTTGATAATTTGGATATATTCGGAAACTTTTATTTTTTCCTGTTTTTCTCCACCAATACCAAAGTATTTTGCATTATCTTTCTCCCAGATACCCACAATTGCAAGAATTGTAAGTATGATGGATACAATAATCCCAATTGGTGTTAAAAACTCATAAAACTCTGCCTTGTCATAATCCGCCACATTAGAACGAACGATTGGTGCTAAGAACTGCATAAGTCCCATTCCTGCCATAGAGCCTACGGTATTAAAAATTGTAAACAATGGTCTTTGAGACGGGTCATTGGTAAGTACTGTCTGTCCGGAACGTGTTACGGAAGTCTGGAACGTATAACCAATTACCCATACTGCATACAATCCAACAAATGCTACATAACGGAGCCATTCCATATCTGCCGGAATTTTCGGTGTAATCATATACAAGATAATTACCGAAGCCGCCATAATCAAGTTACCAATTACCATAAATGGACGAAATTTTCCGAACTTTCCATTCGTGCGGTCCATAAGTGCACCAATAATCGGGTCTGTAACAGCATCAAATACACGCATACCGGTAACCATAACAGACGCAAAAATTGCCGCAATTTCTAATACGTTGTTACCGAACGTTGCAATATAAGATAAAACTAATACATAATAAACATTGGTTGCACCATTATTTAATGGGAACAACACTAACTGATACGTCTTGGCACGGTTCAAACCAGACCGGTTATTTGTTGCTTCATTTGCCATTCGTATTTCCTTTCTATACTTCTAATATTTCTCTTGTTTCAGTTACCAATATGTAGTGAAATCCGTTGTTCTGCGTTCAATTTCACTTACACTCCGGCAATCTCCTACATCCAGTTCTTCGTATCTTTTTTCTTTACACGATATTCCGGATGTGGTTTGTTTGTTTTGTAAATAATCGCTGTATCTGTTAATTTTCCACTCTTAACACCGATTTTATTTTTACCATCTGTAAGCGTAATCTCAAACTTAAATACATTTTCCCCTGTTTTCGTTTCCAAACGTTTTCCATTGTGATAAATAGACACTTCTTTTTGGTTCGAATAAACAGTAATTACCTGTTTTGCTGACTTACGATATTTGAAACGTTTTCCTGCCATATATACAAATGCATCTTCCTTATTCCAGTAAGCCTTATACAGATAAAAGCTGTCTTTTTTAATCGTACGGTCAAACGTAATCAAACCTTTATGATTCATGCCCGGTTCACCGCCCTGATTTCTTTCATCTGCCGCAAAGTCAAACATATTCCAGACATAAGTTCCGCACATATATGGATGACGTTTGAAACATTCCAGCATATATTCATGATATTTATTCATGTATTCTTCGGTATTATCGCCACGTTTTGGCTTTTCACTATGCAAATTTGGCATACCCTCTGCACCATATTCGGAATAGCTTAAACAACGCTTCGGATATAAAAGATGATAGAACCAAATCCATGCATCATTTAACCAAAGAAATGGCACATACCAACCCAAATACAGATTCCATCCAACAATATCGGAAATTCTGCTTACTCTATGGAATGGGCTGCATACTGCATAACATGCCAATGTCGTTACACGAGTCGGGTCCATTTCTTTTACAAATTTCTGCAATTTTCTGTGATTATCAAGCATATCTTTTTTATACTTAGGAGAAATTGTAATTTCATTTGAAAGCCCCCACATTACAACACATGGATGATTGTAATTTTGGGCAATTAACTCATGCATCTGTGAGAAAGTATTTGGACGTCCCTGCGGCATATGCTCAGAAATGTAAGGAATTTCCGTCCACACAATCATACCTTCTTTATCACACAAATTGTAAAAATACTGATTGTGTTGATAATGCGGAAGACGAATTGCAGTTGCACCTACTTCTTTAATGAGTTCCATATCTTCTTTCATCATTTCATAAGTAATCGCATTACCGATTGCTTTTCTATCCTGATGACGGGATATTCCATTTAATGGATATTTTTTGCCATTTAAGAAAAATCCTTCTTTTGGGTCAAATCGGAATGAACGGAAACCGCAATTGCTTTCCACTCTATCAAGTTCCTCTCCATCACGCATAAGCCTTGCAACCACTTGATAAAGATACGGGTCTTTGCGACCATTCCAAAGATGAACATTTGGAATGGAAAGTTTTACATCCGTTCCATTTCCGGCTACAACGGTATTTCCTTCTGCATCCAACACTTCGACTTCCACAAGTGCATCTTCTTTTGTCTTAATAAACGTTTCTACCTGCAAATTGCCAATGGTATCGTTTACTAAGGGTGTAATCTTGATACCATTGCTTCCAAAATAATCCACATCAAAATGTTCTTTTGGAATGATAAGAAATTCCACATCACGATAAATACCACCATAAAATGTAAAATCAGCTCTCTGCGGATAAACTCGCGTATTTTTGCTGTTATCTACTTTTACAAGTAATGTATTTGTTTCTTTTAATTCTTTTGTTATATCCATGCGGAATGTAGAATAACCGCCATCATGCGTAATTACTTCTTTTCCATTCAAAAGAACTTCTGCACTTGCATTCACACCATGAAACTGTAAGTATACCAATTCAGAATCTTTATCAAATTCCGGTGCTTCTACTTCTCTTTCATAAATACAAGTGCCACGTTTATAATCTCCACCGCCATCCTGTCCATCAATGGCATTCCATGTATGAGGTAAATCCAATTTTGTCTGTTTGCCTTCCATATCCGTAAACAGCCAATCATTCATAAGTTTTACTGTTCTTCTCATTCTTTTTTCCCTTCTTTTTTCATTCAAAGCGAACGTTTCATATCCACTTTCATTCTCATAAATACAGACTGTTAGTAACTTGTGTAGGAAAGCAGACACTTGAAATCTGCTTTCGCTACTTTTTCTTCAACTTTTTATTGTTCCCTTAACATCCACTCTCATACATTTTTTATATTCTATCCCAGCTTATCTAATGATTTAAACTCCTGATAATCTGCATAAACTTCTGTCTGCATAAATTTACGTCTGTTTACCATCCACATAATAAGACATGCAACAACTGCAATACTAAACACGATTGCACCCATTTTGCTTGCTTTTACCATTGCAATATCATTTACTTTAATTACGGTATCCGCTGTTACACCATTCATACCTGCGGAATTTGCTACGGAATAAAGATTTTGGTGACATGCTTCTCGCATTGCAGTTACGATAACAGGGTCATTTTTATATTCCGGAAGCTGATTTGTTACAAGTGGAAGCATTGCATCGTATGTAGATACACCGCCTGCCATAATGCCATCTACACCATTGACATAGCTTGTCAATACGTTATCTGTAATAATAAGACCAATCTTGCCCCATTCACCACGTACAATATTTGTCATTAAATTATAGTTACCACCTGACCAGATAGTTCCCCAACGTGTATAAGCAACCATAAGACCTGCATCCGCTTCTTCAACAGGAGCTTGAAATGCTTTTAAGTAAATTTCACGGGCACTCTGTTCATTTAACCATACACCAAGACCAATTCTATCCTGTTCCGAATCATTTAATGCAAAGTGTTTGAGCACTACGAAAATGCCTTTATCTGTCATTGCCTGTACTTCCTTTGCACACATTTCTCCGGCAAGGAATGGGTCTTCGGAATAATATTCGAAGTTACGTCCACCATATGGTGTTCTGTGCATATTCGCACCCGGTCCATACAGACATGCAATATCTGCCTGAATACAGTTATTTGCAATCACTCTGCCGATTTCATACATTAATTCTGTATTGAATGTTGCCGCCATTACGTCTTCTGATGTAAATGCAGTTGCTTCCAGTCCTGATTTACCTTCATTATCCCCCGCTTTAAATAAAGAAGCGGTAAGTCCCTGCGGTCCGTTTTCATCACGTGTTCCCGGAGCTTGTACGGATTCAATCGGCATTGTCCAATGGAAGGAATCACCGATAAGGGAAACCATTTCATCAAATGTCATCTGGTCTAATAAGGTATCCCATTTTGGGTCATCATACGAAAGTCCCATCATATCCACAAGTTTTAATCCATTATCCGCACCAAGTGTTGGCATTTCTACAGTTTCATAATTATCAGCATTATACTGCACATCCTGACACAAAGCAATTAAACTTTCTGTCAATGTCAATTTCACAATTTCTGTTGGGAATGTTTCACTCCAGTCATTACGTGAAAGATATGTAATTTTTTCTCCGCCTAAATCATCTGTTAAATTGATATCGGAATCAGAAAGCTGGTTTGTAATTTCTGTTCCATTTGCAGATACAGAATAGTTCTCTGCATCAAATGTTTCGTTTGTCCATTTGTAAGTAAGTGCCGCATTTCCATCTGTATCCATGCGACCTTCGGTTGTTGCCTTTGTATAGCCCTTTGCTGCAAGCACGTTATTTACGGCATTATGTGCATCGGTTGCAGCAGTTAAATAGTAATCACCTGTATCTAAAATATAAGTCCCTTCTCCATATGCATCGTAAGATGTCAATTCACGCTTATCTACATATATAGTAAGTGTTTCCGATGCTCCCGGAGCTAAAATATCTGTTTTTCCAAATCCGCATAATTCCACAGATGCTTTTTCTACATTATTCTCTTTGTCATACTGTGTATATGGAGACTGTAAATAAATCTGTACGGTTTCTTTGCCAGAATATGTATCACCTGTATTTGTTACAGTTACGCTTACCTCAAATTGGTCTGTTTCGGCATTATAATTTACAGACATATTGCTGTATTCGAATGTGGTATAGCTTAAACCAAACCCAAATGGAAATGCAACATCATCACCATATGCATACGTTCCTGCATTGCCTGTTCCCATTACAAAATCTTCATAACGTGTTTCATAATAACGATATCCCACATAAATGCCTTCCTGATAAATCATATACGTGCTTGCATTTGCCGGAATTACGCCTTCTTCATAACCGCCATAAGTAGTTGGAATGAAATTTTGCATTGCCGGTGAAGAATAATTATTATAGCAGTAAGTATCTACCAAACTTCCGGATGGATTTACATGACCTGCAAGGATTTCACCAACCGCATCAATACCGGTAATACCTACATCACCAATCCAAAGACACGCATCTACGCCATATTCATTCTCTTTTAAAAAGTCTACCTGTAATGGGTTTGCAGAATTAATTAAAACGATGACTTTTTTAATTGTTCCGGCATCTTTCATTGCCTTTACGTTTTCCATCATTTCTTTTTCATTTTCGTCTAACGCAAGATAATTTAACGTATCAAATGTAAGGTCAGAACCTTCGCCACCAACACGCGAAAATGTTACAATTGCCGCATCTCCATAAGAAGTTACGGAGTTGATAACGTCTTCCGTATACACATTCCAAGGACATTCAGAGGTGCTGGCTGCTTCTGTGGTAACTACACCGCCAACTTCACGTAAATACTCTGCTGCATCTTCTAAATAGAAGTTCCAAAGAGTCTCATTTACTTCCATTCCCGAATTTTCCAGAGCATCTTTTAAAGTATTTGCAGTAGAAGCATCAATGTTTCCTGAACCTGTACCACCATATACCAGATTTCCTGAAGAATTTGAGAATAAACTTACTTTTGAACCTGCAGCAAGTGGAAGTGCATTGTTTTCATTCATAAGAAGTGCTGCACCTTCTGCTTCTACTAATTCACAAAGTTCTTCCCCATAAGTAACCATTTCTTCTGCTGTCTTAAAGTCAGACGGATAATAGATTGCATTTGGGTCTTTTTCAAAGTTGTTAAATGTACCGCCGACAAAAATGGACAGCGTATTATCAAACATACTTGTTACTACCGTTGCTGCAATCATTGCAACTGCAAGAACGCCACTTAAAATCGTCAACCCCTTCCACGGACGCGTGGCTTTTCTTCTAGCCTTGTTATAGGCTTTTTTGCGAGTTTTTAACTCTTGTTTCCTTTCCATATTTATTTCCTCCCCTTTTCACTATTCCTATTCATATCTACCATACGGATGTATCTTGTACCCAATTTCACACAAATCGGACATTCTGAATCTGCTTTCGTTACTTCGTAAAGCGTTCAAATACATCTATTTTTATATGAACAGTAATCCTTATTAGTTCTTTTATCATACTAAAAAAAAGAAGACCACTCAAGCATTTCTGCAAAAATTGTCTTCTTTTTGTATAAAAAAATGACAAAAAGCTCCCAAGAAAACCCTTGGAAGCTTTCAATCATATAAAATATTTTTTATGCAAATCTTGGATTTACTTATTTACAGCAAACGAATCCCATTCATCTCACAAGCTTCCACAACATCTTCCGGCCAAAGTGAACTCTGCACTTCTCCAATATGTGCTTTTCTAAGGAAAAACATACAGATACGTGACTGTCCGATACCGCCACCAATCGTATATGGAAGTTCATCTTTTAATACAGCCTTTTGGAATGGAAGTTCCGCACGTTCCATGCATCCTGCTTTTTCCAACTGCTCATAAAGAGATTTTCTATCCACGCGAATACCCATGGAAGATAATTCCAATGCAATGTCAAGCACAGGATAGTAGACTAAAATATCTGCATTCAATGCCCAATCATCATAATCCGGTGCTCTGCCATCATGCGGTTCGCCCGATGCTAATTTATCTCCAATCTGCATCACGCAAACTGCAATTTTTTCCTTTGTAATAAGATATTCTCTTTCTTTTGCAGTTTTTCCCGGATACATATCCTCTAATTCCTGTGTTGTAATAAAGAAAATATCCTTTGGAAGCGACAAATCGATATAATCATACATAATCGCCATGTACTGCTCTGTTTTACGTACACATTTATAAACGGTACGAACCGTATCTTTTAAGTAATCCAATGTACGTTCTTCTTTGCTGATGACTTTTTCCCAGTCCCATTGGTCTACAAAAATAGAATGAATATTATCGGTATCTTCGTCTCTGCGAATTGCATTCATATCCGTATAAATGCCTTCGCCATGCGAAAATCCATATTTTTTAAGTGCATAACGTTTCCACTTTGCAAGGGAATGTACAACTTCCGCACATTTATCATCCTGCTCTTTGATTCCAAAGGAAACCGGTCTTTCATACCCGTTTAAGTTATCATTTAAACCGGTATCCGGGTCTACAAATAATGGTGCGGACACACGTGCTAAATGCAGCCTCTGTGCAAGCAATCCTTGAAAAAAGTCTTTTACTGTTTTTATTGCAATCTGCGTATCGTGAAGATTTAACGCAGATTCGTAATCTTTTGGTATTGTGAGTCTTTCCATAATCCAAACTCTCCTCATTTTCTTAAATCTAAAAATAAAAGATAAAAACTTCTAAAATATAAGTCAAAAATGGGCATAAATAGCTTATATCTTCTGTCTATGCCCAAATTTATAGTAATCAGATTATCCCAGCATCTCCAATTCATCCAACCAGATTCGTGCACATGCATCTGAAGGCATACGCAAATCGCCTCTTGGTGAAACGGAAAGTGTACCTACCTTTGGTCCATCCGGCAGACAAGAACGTTTGAACTGCTGCGTAAAGAATCTTCGATAGAATGTCTTCATCCATTTTAATATATATGCTTCTTCATAAATTCCATGAAAGGCAATTTTTGCAAGGCGATAAATTTTTTCCGGTGTAAATCCAAAACGAAGTACATAATACATAAAGAAATCATGCAATTCATACGGTCCAACCAAATCTTCCGTCTTCTGTGCAATTTCTCCATTTTCAGGAGGTAAAAGTTCCGGAGATACCGGTGTGTCAAGTACATCCAATAAAATAGCTGACAAACTTTCATCACCACAAACATCTGCATAATATCTTACCAAATGACGTACCAATGTTTTTGGAATCGAGCCATTCACGCCATACATGGACATATGGTCGCCATTATAAGTTGCCCATCCCAATGCCAGTTCTGACATATCGCCTGTTCCGATAACCATGCCATTGTATCGGTTTGCAATATCCATCAAAATCTGCGTACGTTCTCTTGCCTGTGCGTTTTCATAAGTAACATCATGCACGTTAATATCGTGACCGATATCCGTAAAATGCTGTGTTACGGCATTTTTAATGCTTACTTCCATAAAAGAAGCACCTACACATTTAATCATATTTACCGCATTATCATACGTACGGTCTGTTGTTCCAAATCCCGGCATGGTAACTGCGATAATGCTTTTTCTATCTTTGTTTAATAAATCAAACGCTTTTACCATAACAAGCAGGGCTAACGTAGAATCCAATCCACCCGAAATACCAATAACAGCCGTCTGTGCATAGGTATGTTCCATACGTTTTTTCAGTCCCATTGCCTGAATCATGAAAATATCTTCACAACGTTTTTTGCGAAGTGTTTCGTCTGTCGGTATAAATGGAGATGCTTCTACACGACGGGTAAGTCGCATTTCAGAATCACTTAAATGAAATGGCACACACATATGTGTATCTTCAATTTCATACGTATTTCTTCTGCGACGGTCTGCTTCTAAACGTTCTACGTCAATTTCGGAATAAATAATGCCATTTTCAAACGGCTTGCTTTCCTTTAAGATTGTTCCGTTTTCCGCAATGTAATTACGTCCGGAATATACAACATCCTGTGTAGATTCCCCTTCTCCTGCACTTGCGAAAATATAACCGCAGAGAAGTCTTCCTGACTGTCCGCTTATCAAATTTCTTTGATATTCATCTTTTCCTGCCAATTCATCCGATGCTGCAAGATTTGCAATAATCGTAGCACCTGCCATTGTATGACAAACACTTGGAGCAGATGGCACCCATAAATCCTCACAAAGCTCTGCTGCAACTTTGATACGTGGAAATTCCAAACAGCAGAATAATAAATCGGTTGTTACCAACACAGTCTGTCCATTGGGCAGCACTTCTTCTGTGTCAAGAAATTCACCGGATGCAAAATAACGTCCTTCACCAAATTCATTATACCCTGCAATATTAATCTTTGGTACAATTCCTAAAACTTCTCCACCGGAAACAGCCGCAGCTACATTATATAATTTTCCATTAATTTCAAACGGAAGTCCCACAAAGAAAAGTCCTTCTAAATGTTCACTTTCTTTTGCAATCAGCACCAATTCCTCTCTTGCACTTTGAATCAGTCTATCCTGAAAGAACAAATCGCCACAAGTATATCCTGTAATACAAAGTTCCGGAAATACAACGATTTTTGCCCCTTCGTCTGCTGCTTCTCTCATCATAGAACGAATCAACATCCCATTATGTGTAGTATCTGCCACTTTAATTGTCGGAGTTGCCGCTGCAACCTTTACGAATCCATGTTTCATAGTATTCTCTCCCTTATATATTAAGATTTTTGGTGAATAGTTACGATTTTCGAATCTTCTTTAACTCATCAATCTCAAAATTATATGCCTTATTACAGAACTGACATTTGATTTCAATACTTTCGCCATCGTTAATAATATCATCTAAATCCTTTTTGCTGATTGTTGCAAGTGCTCTGGAAACTTTTTCTTTTGAGCAGTCACAATGGAACTTCGTTTCGATGGTATCTGTGATTTCCAAACCAAAATCGCCTAAAATTTCTTCCAAAATACCCTCCGGCGTAAGTCCGCGTTCTAACATATTGGTAACGGTATCCATCTCGGAAATGCGTTTTTCCAAACGTGCAATAATTTCATCACTTGTAAACGGCATAAGCTGAATAATAAATCCACCTGCCTGCTTTACGGAACCATCTTTATCCACAAGTACGCCCAAACCTACCGCTGAAGGAATCTGTTCAGATGTTGCAAAATAATAAGTTAAATCTTCTGCAATTTCCCCGGTCTGTAACTGGCATTGTCCTACATATGGCTCTTTTAAGCCTAAATCCTTAATAACACTTAATACACCTAAATCCAATGCCCCTCCTACATCTAATTTGCCCTGTGCATTTGGTGGCAAATCTACGTTTGGATTTGATGCAAACCCTTTTACATTACCATGAGAATCTGCAGTTACGGTAAGTCCTCTTGCAGGACCGGAGCATTGGATACGAAGTGTGAGTATATCCTTGTCCCCTTTCATCATGCTTCCCATCATGGAACCTGCCGCAAGAAGTCTTCCAAGTGCAGCAGTCATAACAGGTGAAGTATCATGGCTGACTCTGGCACACTCTACCATTTCTTTTGCATTTACCGCAAACGCACGAATGCTTGCATTTGCAGCAGTTGCTCTTACTATATAATTTGAATTTGACATATGCTCTACCTTTCTCAAAACTAAAAAACTTTACAGTTTATAGTAACAATTTTTTCACAGAAAAGCAAGGTTGATATTTGATTCAGAAAGCCTTATACTAAATTTTGTATGGTATTCTTTTCACATTTCATATGCATAACAAATCATGTATGGCAAAAAAGAGGAAAAACTTCGTTACTGTACACACAGTACTCAGCATTTACTGCTAAGTACGTATGAAAACGTGAATTTTGCAAGTAAAAATCCATTTTATCTATACAATAAGAAAGAGGTACTGCCATGACAGAAAATTATGAACATTACATATCCCGAAACATAAGTGCATTTTATAAACGAAGGCTTCTCATCCCTATTATTTTTCTATTTTTTTTAATAGTTCTTTGGATTATCTTTCCACTAGGAGACATCCTTGCACCAAAAAACATCACAAAAAACGATACAATGGAAAATTTATATAAAAAAGGACACTATTATGTTTCTACAGAATTTACCAACCTTACCTTTACCGGATATACAACCAAACGATTTGGCTCTATCGATGGCTATTTTTATTATGGAATGAAAGGGAATGACATATTCATCGTGCTGCTTTCCCCAAATACCTGTGAAGAAGGATTACCTTCCATTGAAAACATCTCTGCTACCTGCCGTATTGTAAGAGGAAAATCTTCCTATGATGTGCTTTTGGAAAAATTAGCAACCGATTTGCATTGGACAAAGGAAGGCATCACCTCACAACTATCGGAATATTATTTCAGCGAACCGGATTTTAACCCTCTTATCAATTCCATGCTATTCTTCAACTATTTCGGAGCATTGATTTTTACCATCATTTCGCTGATTCGCTATGTCCTATTTATTCACAAGCCGGTATTTGCCCCTGCTTGTCAAAACCTTATCATCTATGGCAATCCAAAAGAAATGCTTGATGAAGCGGAAGAAGAACTTGCTACACTTCCACAGCTTGCTACGGAAGATATGTTTATTACAGAACATTATTTTATTTTGACTTCTCCATACGGAAATGCGATTGTACCAATTGAAGAAATTGTATGGATTTATAAATATTCCACCTTGCACAAAGTTTTATGGTATCATTTCAGCATTTCCTATACGCTTCATATTAATGGAAACAAGCACTTATTTATTCAATGTCCGAAAAATACAAAATCCGATATTGACGGTATTATTGATTACCTTGCAGAAGCAAATCATGATATCTTAGTCGGATTTAGTGAGAAAAACCGCTTAAAAGCACAGGAAAAACTGCAAAATCCATTCCAATTAGAAAAATTTGCGGCACTTTTGAAGAAAAAATCGGACTCACAAGCTCAAAATAAGAAAAAACATAAATAAGAAAGTAGCTATTATGAACTTAATCAGATATTCACGATTACAAGAAGGATACTTGCTTAAAATCTTTTCATCTCCCTCCTTATATTATAGAATTGGAAAATGGGCGACATAGAATAATAAACAACTTTTAATCAAAAAAACATCATTGTCTTATCATCTGATTGATAAAACAATGATGTTTTTTATAACTATTTTTCTTTTTATCTTCTATTCTTATTCTCTTAACTTCTACATAATCACAAGATACATCGCTGCAAGCGACACCACAAGCTGAATAATCGCAAATCGAAATACCACCTGTGCATTCGACCAATCGCCATTTTTACGAACATGGTCATGAAGCGGTGTACGTGTATTCTTTAAGATATGTATCTTTAAGAAACGAAGCAATGCAACTTTTATCAGTCCTAAACCACCATCTAAAATAAGAACAATTCCAAAAAGCAGATACATAAACGGACTTTGTGATTTTAACGCAGCAATTGCAATAAAAATACCCATTGCACGAGAACCTGCATCTCCCATTAACAGCTTACTTGGTGTAGCATTATACCAAAGATATCCAAGCAGACATACGCTAAACAATAAAATTAAGAAATTAAAATTGTCATTTACACCCATAATCGCATCAAACACGAAAATAGACATAATCGTAATAATCGTAAGTGTTCCGGAAAGTCCGTCTACACCATCCGAGCAGTTTGTTACATTAATAGAAGCCCAAACCAAAACAACAGTCAAAATCCCAAATACCACAGGTGGAATCGTTACGGTAAGACCTAGTGTTGCAAACACCACATCACTTGAATTGTAATGCATATAAACAAGTGCCACGACAACGGCTACTGCTAAATCCAAAAATCCTTTTAAATATTCGCCCCACGGCTTCTCTGCCGCATCGTCAAAATATCCTGTCAGCATTTCTACAATAATCAGAACCAAATAAATCGCAATTTCCACATTCATCTGTGCAAATAACAGAGCTGAAATTGCAAACGTGAAAATAAAAATAATTCCTGCCCCTCTAGGTTTTCCGGCTGAAAGTTTGCCATCATGGGCAAATTGCCGTCCCATATCTTTTGGCAGATATTGATTGAATTTTGCAATCGCAATACAGGTAAGTGCAAAAGCAAATAAAATTCCCAGAAAAGCTACTTGTGAAAACTCTAACATGTTCAGTAAGTTAATCATGTTCTTCTCCTTGTCTTAGATTTTTATATTATATTTTAACCAACACCATTATATTTCTTCTAATACGAAAAGTAAAGTTTTACTTTTCGCTTTTGTTATGTTATTATTTATTTATTGTTTTTGCATAAAAATTCATTTTTTGAAGCAAAACATACAATCTAATCATGTTCTTACACAGTCGGATAACAAATATCCGATTGCTGTTTGACCATGATTTGAATATTTATTTTGTATACTTTCGGAGGTAAAAAAATTATGGCACAAAGAGGAGATTTAATGACTGCCAGAGCGGACATCCGCGTATTGGATGCAACAATTCGTGATGGAGGACTTGTGAATAATTTTGAATTTAGCGATGCATTTGTAAACGCCCTTTATCGTGCAAATGTAAAGGCTGGCGTAGACTATATGGAGTTTGGGTACAAAGCATCCAAAGAATTGTTTGATGTCAACAAATTCGGCAAATGGAAATTCTGTGATGAAGCAGACCTTCGTGCCATTGTAGGTGACAACAATTCTGACATGAAAATCGCAGTCATGGCTGACGTAGGACGATGCGATTACAAACAGGATATCATTCCAAAATCAGAAAGTGTTATCGACTTGGTACGTGTCGCTACTTATGTACACCAGATGCCTGCTGCCATTGACATGATTGAAGACATTAAAGCAAAGGGCTATGAAGTATGTTGCAATATCATGGCAATTTCCAATGCAAAAGAATCTGAAATTGACCAGGCACTTGAAATGGTTGCACAAAGTAGTGCAGACGGCATTTACTTAGTAGACAGCTATGGTTCTCTTTACCCGGAACAGATTCGTGCAATGGCAGATAAATATATGGAAATTGCTGACAAATACGGAAAATATGTAGGTATGCATGCACATAACAACCAGCAGCTTGCTTTCGCAAACACCATTGAGGCAACAGCTCGCGGTATCAGCTACTTAGATGCTACTATGATGTCTATTGGACGCGGTGCAGGAAACTGTTCTATGGAACTTTTAATCAGCTTTTTGAAAAACCCGAAATACAATATTTTCCCGGTTTTGAAATTCATCGAAAATTATATGATTCCTTTAAAAGAAAACGGACTTGTATGGGGTTATGATATTCCATATCTTTTAACCGGACGCTTAAATCAGCATCCATCTTCTGCGATTGACTATATGAAACATTGCAGAACCGATTATACGGAATTTTATACAGATTTATTAGAAAAATAAAATTTATAATATACATTATTTTATTTGACAATCCAATAAGGTATATATAAATGCTATCATAGATAAAGGGGCTATCCGAAAATGAAAAATATATACTAATTTTTAGTGTAAAATTCTTTTAAGAAAACACTATATCTTGTATATTTATTCTATTTCAGGACAGTCCCTTTTCATTTGTTTCTGATTTTATTTTTATGCATATAGATTACATCATTTCATACTTATTCAATATGAGTTGGACAATAATTTTATCGAAGTAGGAGACTTTCTTGATTCGGTTAAATTACTCCATATACAACACAATCTCTCCTGACTCACGAGTTTTTTGCATATCAATGATTCTTTGATTCTCCGACCCCCGAAACTTTAACATCAAATTCTTCTGCTCTGCTATAAATGGTCCATCTACCAACACATCAATCATAGATAACAATACATCCGTAGCCTCGCAATGCTTTTTTCCACCCTCTATCAAATCCGCATCATACACATATCCCGTAAATGCCCAAATATCTTTATTGGGATATAATTCCCTTACTTTTGTTACAAAAGGCAAAAGTGCAGTCTGGTTTTCCGGTTCAAAAGGCTCTCCGCCTAAAAGTGTAAGTCCTTTGATATAAGTCGGTTTTAGAGAATCTAATATTTGCTTTTGTATTTCTTCATCAAATTCTTCTCCATAGCAAAAGTCCCACGTATGAGGCTGAAAACAATCCTTGCAATGATTTCGACAACCCGACACAAACAAAACCGTACGACAGCCACTTCCATTTGCTACATCGCAATATTTTATTCCTGCATAATTCATCGTTTTTCCTTTCCAATCTTTAAAACAGCCTTTAAAAAATGTTTCTTTTACAATTCTTCTGCCTTAAAAGTTGTATATCCTTCATAGTAATAACTATGGTCAATTCCTTTCATATATACTTCACGGCTATTGATTTCATTCGTTAAAGCCTTCTTTAAGATATACTTAATTTCAATATCTCTAATAGGACTGCGTTCCATTGCGAGCAGATAATCCTCTTTATCCACTTTGCTCCAATCCACCACTTGACCGATTTCTCTTTTTAAAATAAGGTCAAGCCATATACGGGTACTGCGTCCGTTACCTTCTCGAAAAGGATGGGCAATATTCATTTCTACATACTTTTCGATAATTTCATCAAAAGTAGATTGTGGCATTTTATCAATATTTTCAAGTGCCGCTTCTAAGTACATCAAAGGTGCAAAACGAAAATTGCCTTTGGCTATATTTACTTTACGGATTTTTCCTGCAAATTCATAAATATCTTCAAAAAGATACTTATGAATTGCTTTGAGGGAAGAAAATTTGCCTGCTTCCATTTTATCAAACATACCGTTTTCAAACAGTTCGATTGCCTTTTTCTTGCTTATTTTTTCTTCTTCCCGAGCAAGCTCAGCAGAATTTTCTATTCTTAATTTATTTTCAAGAGCCATCTCTGTTTCTCCTATAAGATTTATTACATCTATTGTTCCGAGAAAGTTTAGTAAAGCGGACATTCGAAATTCGCATTTGCTATTTTCTCGTAAAGCCTATCATAAAATTTTTCTCTTTAATTTCAATATCTTTCTTCTAATATATCATTTTTTCTTTATTATTTGTTGAACGTTTTTTCCATATTCCTAATTTTAACAGAAGCAGAGACTTCGTCTCCGCTTCCGATTCTTATTTGTTAATGGATTTAAATCAAATTTTATAAAAATAAGTGTGTATCCTACAAATGTAATACTCTCTCTTTAATTTCCTGCGTTCTACCCTGGTTCCAATACTGTGTTCCAATATATCCACAAGTACGACGGGCTACGCTCATCTTATCCTGATTGCGGTTCTTGCATTGCGGGCATTCCCAAAGCAGTTTTCCTGAGCCTTCTTCCGGCACAATCTGGATTTCTCCATCAAATCCGCAAATCTGACAATAGTCACTCTTTGTATTCAGCTCTGCATACATAATATTTTCATAAATATACTGCATAACAGAAAGTACTGCTTCGATATTATTCTGCATATTCGGTACTTCTACATAACTGATTGCACCACCAGGAGAAAGTTCTTGGAACTGTGCTTCAAATTTCAGCTTGTCGAATGCATTCATTTCTTCTGTCACATGCACATGATAACTGTTTGTAATATAATTGCGGTCTGTTACATCTTTGATGATTCCAAAGCGATTCTGCAAGCATTTTGCAAATTTATATGTAGTAGACTCAAGCGGTGTACCATATAAACTAAAATCAATATGTTCCTTTGCTTTCCACTCTGCACAAGCGGCATTTAATCTACGCATAACCTCAAGTGCAAATGGTGTTCCGTTTTCCGCATCTGTGTGTGATACACCTTTCATAAAACGCACACATTCGCAAAGTCCTGCATAACCAAGTGAAATCGTAGAATATCCGTTAAATAACAGCTTATCAATTTTTTCTCCTTTTTTGAGTCTTGCAAGAGAACCGTTCTGCCATAAAATTGGTGCTACATCAGATGGCGTTCCAAGCAAACGTTTATGACGGCACATAAGGGCACGATAACAAAGTTCTAAACGCTCGTCCAAAATATCCCAGAATTTTTCCTCGTTACCTTCTGAAGAACAAGCAACGTCTACAAGGTTAATGGTTACAACCCCTTGATTGAAACGACCATAATATTTTGGCTCGTTTGTTTCCGGGTCTACATATGGAGTAAGGAAACTTCTGCATCCCATACAAGTATAGCAATGTCCTTCTCCATTTTTATCTACTTTCAGTTCTAACATTTTCTTTTCGGAAATATAATCCGGAACCATGCGTTTTGCTGTACATTGTGCCGCAAGCTTGGTTAATTCCCAATATTTAGAACCTTCTGTAATATTATCTTCTTCTAATACATAAATCAGTTTTGGAAATGCCGGTGTAATAAACACACCTTTTTCATTTTTTACACCTTGAATTCTCTGGTGAAGCATTTCTTCAATAATTGCAGCTAAATCAGCTTTGGTCTGTTCATCTTTTGCTTCATTTAAGTACATAAATACTGTAATAAATGGAGCCTGACCATTTGTTGTCATAAGCGTAATGACCTGATACTGAATCATCTGCACACCGCGGTTGATTTCCTCTTTTACTCGCAGCTCTGCAACTTTATTTACCATTTCTTCTGTATAAGAAATGCCAACTGCTTCAAACTCTTTACGGACGGTTGCACGATATTTTTTACGGCTTACCTCTACAAATGGAGCTAAATGTGTCAATGAAATACTCTGACCACCATACTGTGAACTCGCAATCTGTGCAATGGCTTGTGTTGCGATATTACATGCTGTAGAAAAACTCTTTGGCTTATCAATCATCGTTTCACTAATTACTGTACCATTCTGAAGCATATCTTCTAAGTTCACCAAACAGCAGTTATGCATATGTTGTGCAAAATAGTCCGCATCATGGAAATGAATAATGCCTTTTTCATGTGCTTCCACAATATCTTCCGGCAAAAGGAAACGTTTCGTAATATCTTTGCTGACTTCCCCAGCCATATAGTCACGCTGCACGCTGTTCACCGTTGGGTTTTTATTAGAATTTTCCTGTTTCACTTCTTCGTTATTACACTCTAATAAACTTAAAATCTGTTCATCGGTAGAGTTCGATTTACGAACTAACGCTCTTTTGTAACGATACGTAATATAATTACGAGCCACATTGAATGCTCGATAATGCATCAACTGGTTTTCCACCATATCCTGAATTTCTTCTACGCTCGGAGAACGTTTCATATTCTTGCAGGTATTTTCTACATTTTTCGCAATCTGTAAAATGGTATACTCCTGTAACTTTTCATGGTCTAAAACGGAATTGTTTGCTGCCTGAATTGCAGCTACAATCTTATCTGCTCCAAAAGAAACTTCCGTACCACTTCTTTTGATAATCTTCATAATTACACCTCATTATTACTTAATATGCTTGATAAAGCGTTGCCAATTTTCATATAATCTATCATAAATATCTCATTTATATGTATTTGAAAATGAACAGCAAACATTTCAATCGTGCAAACCCAATTATACTAGATATAGTGGTTTTGTCAATCATCAAAAACTATATCATGTGGTACAAAAAGTCCCGAAAAACCTTTAAATAAAAGGTTTTCAGGACTTTCCGTCATTTTTTATGAAATTTTTGGATAAATTTTGTTAAATTTTTTATGTATTATATAAAAACATAATTCACAGATTGTTTCAGTTCACATCATCTTCTATCATATCCACAATATTTTGTGTTATCCTATCAAGCAATTCCCCTAATACTTGAATTTCTTCCGGTGTCATATTTTTTTTCATGCCTTTTTCCAAACGTACAACATTCGAATGTGCCCTTTTGTTTAAAAGAATACCTTTTTCTGTTAATATCAATTTTTTTAATCGCCCATCTGTTGGCATTGACTCTCTTGTAATAAGCCCTTCTTTTTCCATGACCTTTAAAATATTGGTTGCTGTTGCACCTGTGATAGAAAATACCATTTCCAAATCCTTTTGAAAGACATCTTTCCCCTCATGTTCTTCCAAATAATGAAGTGTGGCACATTGCATACGTGTCAACTCCATTCCTGTACTTTTCCAACTGCTGCTAAAATATTTATCAATTGCATTATGTGCTATTCTTATTTTATGCCCTATTTCATTTTGAAAGTCTTTATCTCCCATAAGCCCCTCCACTTTGGTCATGACAACTACTATTGAAACATAATTACTATTTTATACTTCTATAATACTTGAAATTTCAAAAAATAACAAACCTTTTTTCTGTTTCCTTTTCTTTTGGAGCAATTTATATAAAATTAATACAAATAGCATTGACTTTTTATTTCTGCATATTATAATTAAATTGTTAGTCCGCTAACCATTAATTCTACCAGCTGACTATCATAATAGCAGAGTTAAAAGTATACTGCAACTTTATTTTTGCTCTGAAAAAAAAACAATCTTATACAGGAAAGAAGGGATTACATGCTAAAAACTTTAGGAGCTCACGTTAAGGAATACAAAAAAGCTTCTATCATCACACCTATTTTTATGCTAGGTGAAGTTGCCATGGAAACAATCATCCCGCTAATGATGGCTTCCATTGTAAATGACGGCATCAATAAGGGGAACACAACCCACATCTACACAATGGGTGCTCTTATGATTGCGGCTGCACTTATTTCACTTGCCTGCGGGGTAGGCGGAGCCAAATTTGGTGCTGTTGCGTCTATGGGATTTGGTAAAAATTTAAGAAAAGCAATGTACGAAAATATCCAAACATTTTCATTTGCTAATATCGACAAGTTCAGCACACCAAGTCTTGTTACACGACTGACTACGGATGTTACCAATATCCAAAATGCTTACCAAATGATTTTGCGTATGTGTATGCGAGCCCCTGCCAGTCTGATTTGTGCCATGATTATGAGTTTTTTTATCAGTCCGCAGCTTGCCAGCGTTTATCTGGTAGCCGTTATCATTTTAGGAATTGCTTTGGTTTTCATCGCAAGTAAAGCCATGGTATATTTCCGTCAATCTTTTGTAAAATACGATGATTTAAATGCCAGCGTACAGGAAAACGTATCTGCTATCCGTGTTGTAAAAGCATTTGTCCGTGGTGAATATGAAAAAGAACGCTTCAAAAAGGCTTCTAAAAGCATTTATGATATGTTTGTAAAAGCAGAAAATATCGTAGTATTCAACTCTCCATTAATGCAGCTTACCGTTTATTCCTGCATTATGCTGATTAGCTGGTTTGGTGCACAGTTTATCGTAGCCGGTGACCTTGCAACTGGTGATTTAATGGCACTTCTTACATATTGCATGAATATTCTTATGAACCTTATGATGCTTTCCATGATTTTCGTTATGGTTTCCATGAGTATGGCAAGTGCAAAACGTATCTGCGAAGTATTAGACGAACAAGCGACAATTACAAATCCACAAAATCCGGTATACGAAGTTGCAGACGGAGAAATTGTGTTTGACCATGTAACATTCCGCTATTCCGAAACGGCAGAAACTCCGATTTTAGATGACATTCACTTAACCATTCGCTCCGGGGAAACGATTGGTATTATCGGTGGTACAGGAAGTTCGAAATCAAGTCTTGTCAACCTAATCAGCCGTCTTTATGATGTAAATGAAGGCTCTGTTACGGTTGGTGGTGTGGATGTACGAAATTATGACCTTGATACGCTTCGTAATCAGGTATCTGTTGTATTGCAAAACAATGTCCTGTTTTCCGGTACAATTTTAGATAACCTGCGTTGGGGCGATAAAAATGCTACGGAAGAAGAATGTATCGAAGCCTGCAAAATGGCTTGTGCCGATGAGTTTATCCAAACTTTCCCACAAAAATACAATACACATATTGAACAGGGTGGAACAAACGTATCCGGTGGACAACGACAGCGACTTTGTATTGCAAGGGCACTCCTGAAAAAACCAAAAGTGCTTATCTTAGACGATAGTACAAGTGCCGTAGATACTGCTACCGATGCGAAAATCCGTGCTGCTTTCAAAACTGCGATTCCGGGCACGACTAAGATTATCATTGCACAGCGTATTTCTTCCGTGCAGGATGCCGACCACATTATTGTTATGAATGATGGCCGCGTAGATGGCTTTGGAACGCATGATGAATTATTAGAAAACAACAGCATTTACCGCGATGTTTATGAAGCCCAAACAAAAGGTGGCGGTGACTTTGATGAGGGAGGTGACAACTAATGGCAGGACCAGGACCGGGACCAAGAGGACGTGGACCACGTCCAAAATTAAAAAATCCGGGGAAATTATTTTCCCGATTAATGTCATTTGTATTAAAACGCTATGGAATTCAATATCTGTTTGTACTCGCTTGTATCCTTGTTTCTGTTTTATGCAACGTACAGGGAACGATGTTCATGCAAACATTAATTGATGATTACATCTCTCCAATGATTGGTGTTTCCAATCCGGACTTTTCTCCGCTTCTGGGTGCAATCGGTCGTGTAGCCGGATTTTATGCATTAGGCATTGCTGCTACTTATATTTATAATAAAATTTTAATTTCCATTTCACAGGGAACGATTATGGATATGCGTAACGAACTGTTCTCCCATATGCAGGATTTGCCAATCCGTTACTTTGACACCCATGCACATGGTGATATCATGTCCATATATACCAACGATATTGATACACTCCGCCAAATGGTAAGCCAAAGCATTCCGCAGATGTTCAATAGTGCCATCACCGTTGTCAGCGTACTTATCAATATGTTTATTTTAAGCGTACCGCTTACACTTTTATCTCTTGCAATGGTCTTTGTGACATTATTTGTTTCCAAGCATTTTGCAGGACATTCCGGACGTTATTTCCTTGCACAGCAACAGGATTTGGGTAAAATCAATGGCTTTATCGAAGAAATGATGACAGGACAAAAAGTTGTTAAAGTATTTACCCACGAAGAAGAAAACATTCAAAAATTCAATGAATTAAATGAAAACTTATTTCAAAGTGCCAACAATGCGAACTTCTACGCAAGCTGTATGGGACCTGTAAACAATAACCTTGGCAATATCGGTTATGTACTCAGCTCTATGGTAGGCGGTTTGCTCGCAATTGCGGGATTTGGTGGCTTTACACTTGGTAAATTGGCAAGCTTTTTAACCTTTAACAAGAGCTTTAACCAACCAATCAGCCAAATCAGCCAACAGTTTAACAGTATCATTATGGCACTTGCCGGATGTGAACGTATCTTTGCATTGCTCGATGAAGAACCGGAAGCAGACAATGGTTATGTTACTTTGGTAAATGCCAAAGAAGTTGATGGCAAACTGACTGAAACGGCTGAACATACTGGAAAATGGGCATGGAAACATACCCATCAGGCTGATGGCAGCATAGACTATGTTCCTCTTACAGGCGATGTTGTATTTAACGATGTTGACTTCGGATATGTACCGGAAAAGATTGTTCTTCACAATGTCGATATGTTTGCTACACCAGGTCAGAAAATCGCCTTTGTAGGCTCTACAGGTGCCGGAAAAACTACAATTACCAACTTAATTAACCGTTTTTATGACAT
This sequence comes from uncultured Lachnobacterium sp., assembly GCA_937889225.1. Taxonomy (GTDB): domain Bacteria; phylum Bacillota; class Clostridia; order Lachnospirales; family Lachnospiraceae; genus Roseburia. Next base: position 22,225 of record CALAST010000044.1, read on the forward strand.
TCAAGATGGAAAAATCCGTTACGATGGCATTAACATCAATAAAATCAAAAAAGATGACCTACGTCACTCACTTGGTATTGTATTACAGGATACACATTTGTTTACCGCTTCCGTTCGTGATAATATCCGTTATGGCAAATTAAATGCGACAGAAGAAGAAATTATCGCCGCTGCTAAGCTTGCCAATGCTGATACCTTTATCCATCAGCTTCCAAACGGCTATGATACAATTCTGACAGGAGACGGTGCAAACCTCAGTCAAGGACAAAGACAGCTTATCGCCATTGCAAGAGCTGCAATTGCAGACCCGCCTGTACTGATTCTCGATGAGGCTACAAGCTCCATTGATACCCGTACAGAGCGTATTGTTCAAGAAGGCATGGATAAGCTCATGCATGGACGTACTACCTTTGTAATCGCCCATAGACTCTCTACAGTACGAAATAGTGACTGCATTATGGTTTTGGAACAGGGAAGAATTATTGAACGTGGAACACATGATGAATTGATTGAAAAAAGAGGCAAATATTATCAGCTTTATACCGGTATGAGTGCGAATGCGTAAGCATTATTTTGTTCCTTTCTTATAAACACAACATTTTACTATATGTAAAATATACTTGGGGGTATATACAATCAAAATTTGACTGTAATACCCCATTTTTTATAGTTTTCAGGGTATTAGAACAATAAAATAGCAATAAATACCCAATAAACAAAATCGACAAAAAAGCCTCGTGCAGTTTGCACGAGACTTTTTATATCATCTATTATATCAATAATTTTAGAACCAATCTTCATAACCAAGTTTAACTAAGTTATCATGGCTTGTCTTTAAGCATTCAAATGGGTCACGTCCGTATGTATCATCCTGTTCAACTAAGAAGTATTCACTTCCGCCTTCTAAACCAGCCTGGATACATTCAGCAACAGGTAATGTACCTTCGCCTACTTCTGCGAATTCGATAAGACCAAAGAATTTGTTCTTGAAGAACTCCATCATATCTTCGCCTTCCTGTGGTTTTGGTAATTCACCGATACGATAGTCTTTTAAGTGAAGCAGACGGATACGTCCTGCATATTTCTTAATAAATTCTACAGGGTTCTGTCCACCACGATGAATCCAATGGATATCTAATTCAAATCCAAGGTATTTTGTATTGTCTTTGATGATGTCAAGTAAGAATTCTCCATCATAACGTGTAAATTCTACATGATGGTTATGATAGTATAAATCAATACCATGTTCTTTTAATTTAGCTGCGAATTCATCTGCTCTCTTAGCAAATCCTACTGCTTTGTCTTTGTCACCCATACATGTAATTGGAAGCATACCAATGCGAAGCATATCACAGTTAAGTTCTTTACAATCAGCTACGATTTTATCGAAGTCTGTTGCTAATGATTCTCCAGGAGCACCCGGATACATTGGTTCAACTGCTGCACTTAAAGAAGAAATTTTGATATTGAAATCTTCACATGCTTTTTTCATTTCAGCTACATTTTCCGGAGTCATAGGAATCTGGCTTACTTCTACACAATGATAACCAGCTTCTGCACATGCTTTAAATGTGTTGTAAACACCTAATTCCGGAATCTTTCTTGCCACGGTACTCATCTGAACACCAATTAACCCTTTTTTCATCGTAATCTCCTTCTTTCCTCTTTTATTTTCATTTTTATGTAATTACAATACTTCTACATATCCACCCTGACGGCTTGCTTCATGAATGGTATCAATCAGACGAATACTCATAACTGCGTCTTTTACGTGGGTGTATACATCCGTATCATTCTCAACTGCCTGATAGAATTTTCCAATTAATTTGCCATGGCTTGCACCATAATAGAATTTACTGCCAGGAAGTTTTGCATTTTCTGTTAAGTATTCTTCTGTTCCGTCTTCATTTAAACGATACAGTTTGTCATCTTTGATTACAAACTCAGCTTTTTCCAATTTAACGGAAATCTGAACATTTTCATTTTTGTAGTTTGCATTGGTTGCCCAGAACAGCCCTTCTGCACCATTTTCAAAGGTAAGTCTTGCTGAAACAGTATCTTCTACTTCAATACCATAATCCAAAATCTGGCTTACAGATGCACGGATTCCTTTGATTGGTCCGCATAAGAAATAGATAAGGTCAAGTGTATGTACAGACTGGTTAATCATACATCCACCACCTGCTGTTTTCCATTTACCACGCCATGGTTTTACATCATAGTAAGACTTTGGTCTTGCCCAAGGAACTAAACCTTTTGCAGCTACTACTTTTCCATATTCTCCACCGTCAATAATGTCTTTTAACATTTCAACAGTTTCGTTGTAACGGTTCTGTAAACAGATACCCATTTTTACTTCCGGATGTGCAGCTTCAAAATCTGCAAAATCCTGTGCCTGATCTCTAGTCAAAGCAACCGGCTTTTCACAGAATACATGAACTCCCATCTGTGCGATTTCTTTTGAAACCGATACATGCAGATAGTGAGGAAGACAGATGTGAGCAACATCAATATTTTCCTGCTGAATCATCTCTTTATAATCGGTGTAAAACGGTACTCCTTCCGGAGCTTTCTCTTTACAGCTTTCGTCAATATCACATACTGCCGCAAGTGTAATATCCGGGTTACTTTGAATACCCAAAATATGAATAAATGAAATGTCTCCCAGTCCAATAACTGCCGCTCTTTTCATCTCCTAAATCCTCCGTTTTCATCCTTATTTCATATGAAAAGGGAGCTATGTGCACAGATTTCCCCGTCGCACATAGCCGCCTTTATTGTATGCATTTTCTTTTAACTACAGATATTATCTTGTAGGGAATTTGCCTTCTTCAGCAATCTTCTTGTTTAATTCAGCAAGATATAAATCTTCATCTACTGGAAGCTCTACTTCTTTTCCTAACCAAGAAGAAAGTAATGTAGCGTTAGCAAGGTTTACACCATTGATACCGTCTGTACCAGGAGCTAATAATGGAGAACCTGTTAAGATATGTAAAGCGAAGTTTTCCATAACTGTTGTATGCTGGAATCCCCATCCATCCATGTTTTCGAATGTTTCTGTTTCGTATAATCCGCCACCTGCTGAATTTCCGCTTGTAAGTCTAGCTACCTGCATCATATCCATTGTAGCATTCATTTCCGGTTCAGATTTTGTCATTCTGTAAACAGTAGCTGTCTTGCTGCCATCAACAACGATTTTACCAGCGTCAAAGTCGATTTCAAGACGGTCTGTACCGATAGCATCATGTGTACATGAAATGAAACAACCTGTTGCACCGTTTGCATATTCTGTAACGATTGTTACGTCATTATCAACAGCGATATCTCTGTGTGCACCATAAACAATTTTTGAATAAACTTTTGTAGGAATTCCACACATCCACTGCCATAAGTCAAGCTGATGAGGAGCCTGGTTTACAAGAAGACCACCGCCTTCTCCACCCCATGTAGCTCTCCAGTCAGACTGCTGATAGTAGCTGTCTGGTCTCCACCATGAGTTGATAATCCAGTTAGAACGACGGATTTCTCCAAGTTCTCCTGAAGCGATAATGTCTTTAATCTGCTGATATAATTTGTTTGTTCTCTGGTTGAACATGATACCGAAAGCAACGTCCGGATGAGCTGCTGCACATTCGTTCATTTCACGAACAGCTTTAGCGTATACACCTGCAGGTTTTTCAACTAATACGTTCATGCCATGTTCTAAGCAGTAAATAGCCATTTCTGTGTGAAGATAATGTGGTACAGTTGTGATAACTGCATCAACATCGCCTGAAGCAATCATTTCTTTCCAATCTGAGTAGAAAGGAATTTCCGGATATTTTTCCTTGCACATAGCTTCTTTAGCCGGGTCAATATCACATAATGCACCAAGTGCACAATGTGGTGGGCATGGAGCTACTGGCATTCCAGGAAATCCACCTTTACCTGTTAAGAATCCTGCATAAGCACCACCCTGAGCACCTACACCGATAATACCATAACGAATTTTCTTGTCCATTGTTATCATCCTCCTTATAAATAAAAAACTTATATCAAACGAATATACACGCTCCGCTTCCCCTTCCTCATAACAATAGTAAAAACTTACTTTGCATTTTTAAATTAAGCGGATTGATGGCAATTCGTTTCTTTACTTACTCATAATCAAATAATTTTGTTTGCAATTTTATTTCATTAACTATTAAATAGCATTTAAGATTTCACATAATGCATTGTACTGCATTGTGTAACCTTCTGCACCATCTTTTGCCTTGTCCTCTTTGATAACGTTTTCAGCTTCTGTAATTTCAAGAGAAGCAAGTGTATCAAATAATACAAGGTGTGGTTCTAATGTTAAGAAACCTTTATAGCCTTCTTTATTGATAGCCTGGTCTAAAATATCTTTAATCTGACCTTCACCGGTTCCACATACTACGTTTTCATTATCGTTAGAAACTGCATCTTTGATATGAATGTATACAACCGTATCTTTCATAAGTTCCCAACATTCTTTTGTGTTTTCGCCACACTGTACGAAGTTTGCAAAGTCAAAAACGCTCTTGAAGCATGGGCTCTTAATCGCATCCATAATGATACGGCAACGAGAAGCGATATCACCATAGATGTCTTTTTCGTTTTCATGAATTAAAATTACATCATATTTTTCAGCGATAGCTACATACTGACGTAATTTTTCAATTACAACTTCACGATAGTCTTCCGGATTTTGTCCTTCCGGCATATAGAAGCTGAACATACGGATATACTTAGTGCCTAATAAATTACAAATCTGACAGAGAGTATCTAACTGTTCTAATTGTTTTTCAAAGCCTTCTTCGTCATCAATCTTAACTTTACCGATTGGTGAACCAAGAGACGAAACTTTTACGCCATACTTGTCTAACATTGGTATGATTTTTTCTTTTACTTCTTCAACTGTGTATTCTGCAATGCCCTTTCCATCAGCAGCACGTAAAGAAATATGATTCATACCAAGTTTAGTTACTGTTTCAAGCTGTTCTACGAAAACAGAGCTGATTTCGTCTGAAAAGCCTGAAATAATGATTCCTTCCTTCATCCTAATCCTCCTTAAATCTTTTGTATAGAAGAATATAACACATTTTGGCAAAAAATGCTATATGTTTTTATAAAATTTCTATAAATTTTATAGACAATTTGACGAAAAACACCTAAAATTCGTCCGCTGTTTCATGCAAATATTCCATAAACTTTTCAACTTCATTCCATGCCTTTTGTGATTCCGGCAATAACATACCTGACATCTGAAATACATGGAACATATCCTCATATACACTCAACCGCACTTTGCAGCCTGCTTCTTTCAATTTTTCCGCTGCTGTCAATGCATCGCTTAACAGCATTTCTGTTGAACCGACCTGAATCAAAACAGGAGGAAAGTCATGAAACTCACCAAAAGCCGGGGATATGTATGGATTTGTTTTTTCCTCATCCCCCGGATAATCATTAATATAAATAATGCTTTCTCTTGTATTTCCAAACATTGCATCCTTTTCGAAATTACTTTCATAACTTTCTCCGCCGGCAGTCAAATCTGTCCATGGAGACATTGCTATGATTCCACAAGGAAGCGGCATTTCATGGTCTCTTAAATACATGGTGAGGGCAAATGCAAGCCCACCTCCTGCAGAATCTCCTGCCAAGATAATCTGATTTGCCTTATATCCTATATTTAAAAGCCATTCATAAGCGGCAATTGCATCCTCTAATGCTGCCGGATAACAATGTTCCGGAGCTATGCGATAATTGGGGGAAAGCACATTGCACCCTCTGCTTCTTTCTGCGTAATACACGGCAAATGTATAATAAATATTTCGAATCTCCCCAACATAGCCACCTCCATGAAATTGCAGGATGACTTTATCCAGATTTGGATTCGCTTTTTTTGACAACATCTTCATAGAAAAATTCTCTAAATCAAAACGTGTCATATTATATGCATCCGGTACTTTCCATTCCGGTTCTGCACTAACAAGCTTCTTTCTAAGCTCACCCGATTTTATCTTTTTTCCAATCGTCAAATCATTGTTAATCCAAAAAATTAAGTCATTAATGACACGTCCCCTAGCACTACTTTCCATCTCCACTACATAGGGAGCATCTTTTTCTATCATATATGAAATCTCCGTTTTAATTCTGTTCTTGCACGGTAATCACCGATAATCATTGTTCCAACAAACACCAATATAGAAAAACCTGCTGCCACAAAAACTACATATGGAATTGTAACAACTTCCAAAAAATATAAAATTACACCGAGTCCTCCCAATGCCGCTGTATCCAGCAATGCCGTAATATAACTATACCAGTTTCTTCGATTAATGCACATACGGAATAAAATTCCCAAATCCAACAGAATCACCATAGCTGGATAGACAATATTAATTCCCCAGCCTTGCCAACCTGTAATAAAATCAGCCAAAAGCAATAACACAAATAAAAATACAATTGAAAATGTTAAACGAAACATATACGTCGATTTACCGGAAAACGTAAAACGCATCATTCCGTTTACATATAATAACCCAAGTCCAATTAAAAAACTCCATGCAATATCCCACTTATCCGTAGTACCTACCGCAACAAACAATACAAACACCACAATTGATGCGAACAATACAATATTTTCCCAAAGACGATTTTTACGCAATACAATTCTTGCATCCGGGTACATATCTTCCGTTTCTACACCATCCCATTCCAAAACATGATTACATAATGGACATTTATCCGTATTATCTAAAATTTCCACTTTACACATTCTACACTTACGCATCGTACACCCCATTCGTTTCAATCGCTACTTCAATTCCTTCTTCTGCCATCGTACGGAAAAATGTACGCTGTATACAGGTATCTGAAAATACGGAACTGAATGTAAACACCAATGTATCCTTATAAGAATTTACCGTTCCTTTGAGTTCCTGACCTTTTGACATCGGAAGGAACGCATGGAACATTTCAATATATGGTTCATAAAGTGGCTCTACCTCCACTTTGCCAACATTTGTAATCGTAGTACTGCTGGAAGTAGCCGAACGCCCATATACCAACTTCATTGCAATATTTTTAATTGGAAGCGGAACAATCCGAAGCATTTTATTCTGCTGATTGGATACGCCATAAGAAAATACTTCTTCTAAATGTTCCTTATTAATCTGTTTCCGAAGGCTATCCTTAATAATTTCTATGACTTCCTCAAATGTATATTCCTCTTTTTTCGCATAAAATTCAGCTGTTACCATTGCAAAAAAATTCTTTGTTGTCATAGAGTTAAAGTACGGTCTTAAGTTTACCGGAACAGCTACACGAATCGGCTTTTCGGAAGGCATTCTTCCAAGACATTCTACATAGGTGCTCCATACAAACAACGCCACCAGATATTCATTGATAGATGCTCCGTATTTTTTAGTTATGGGCTTTAACTGGGAAATTGGAATCTTGCCGTGCATAATACCAAATTCACCTTTTGGCAGCTTTTCTAATTTGATACGATAAGCCTTTTCTTTTTTATAGGAATTTCCCGTTTTTTTCTTTTTATAATTCTTCTTGAAACTATCCTCTCTGTTAAAAGAAGTACTTTCATTTAATTTATCCCCTGCTGCATCACGAAGCTCAGGATGCACCAAACGCAAATAATGATATGTCAGCTCTCTTAAAAAATTCATGCCACCCATACCATCTGTTAGCACATGAAATACTTCTAAGCTAATACGATTTTGATAATAAATTACACGAAACAGATAATCATTCACTCTGTTTGGACGTATATAGCGACACGGAAACTTATGCTCATGCTGCACTCTTGGGGCAGGTCTTCCGTTTTCTTCAAAATAATACCAAAACATTCCCATACGAAGCTGAAGATTGAATGCATTAAATTTTGGCAATAACATATCCAATGCTTCCTGCAATTTGTCCGGTTGTATTTCTTCTTTTAATGTTACGCTAAGACGAAATACATTGGTCATATTTTCTCCTGCAATTACAGGAAATAAATGAGCCGTATTATCAAGCTTGTCCCATCGCACAGGACGATGTGCTTTCTTTTTTGGCTGTTTACTTTCTTTTTTTTCTTTTACTTCATTATTCTCTTTCTTCCCTTTTTCCATCGTGGACACCTTCCCATTATAACTTTCCATAAACTTCCATCGGCACATAGGCTTTAATCGCAATACCCTCTGCCACATACTCCTCAGAAATAAGTTCTCCTTGTTTTCGCACAAGCTGAATAATTCCTGCATCTGCATAAGAAATGACTCGTTCAATATAAATTTTATCTTCACGAAGCATATCTTCTAAAATTGTCTTTACTTCTTCTAAGCCTTCTTCCTTTGCTGCCGAAATCGCAAGCACTTTATCTGCACGAAAATCCCGAAGTGGTTCATTATCTGTTCTTATATCTTGTTTATTAAATAACGTTATGATTTTTTTATCTTTTACACCCAAATTATCAAGTGTTTCATATACAATATGCATCTGCTTATCACGCTGCGGATTAGAAGCATCCACTACATGGAAAATAATGTCTGCATATTTGGCTTCTTCGAGTGTACTTTTAAATGCTTCTATCAAATGATGCGGCAATTTGCGAATAAATCCTACGGTATCTGTCAAAAGCACTTCCTGTCTTGCAGAAAGCTGCAGCATACGTGTCGTTGGGTCTAATGTCGCAAATAATTTATCTTCTTCAAGCACTTTTGCATCTGTCAAATGATTTAAAAGTGTAGATTTTCCGGCATTTGTATACCCAACAATCGCAACCACGGGAACATTTTGTTTTTGTCGTCTGGCTCTTGTGATATCGCGATGTTTTACAACTTCTGCCAACTCCCTGCGAAGCTGTGCAATGCGGTCATTAATCAATCGACGGTCAATTTCCAGTTTCTTTTCCCCCGGTCCACGTGTTCCGATTCCACCACCGAGACGGGACATTGAACGCCCAAGTCCTGTCAGACGGCTCAAACGATATTTGAGCTGTGCCAACTCTACCTGAATCTTTCCTTCATTGGTAGAAGCTCTCGCTGCGAAAATATCCAGAATAATTAATGTTCTGTCCATAATTTTCGTCTGAAGTTCTTCTTCTAAGTTTTTAAGCTGTGCCGGTGAAAGTTCATCATCGCACACAATACCTGTTGCTTCTGTTTCTTCGATTAATTCTGCAATTTCTGCTACTTTTCCCGTTCCTACGTAAGTTCCGGGATGAATTTTCTCACGGTTTTGGATAATTGTACCAACTACTGTCGCTCCTGCCGTTTTTACAAGCTCCGCAAGCTCTATCAAAGAATCATTTGCATCATCTCCATCCTGCTCGGAAACGCCTACCAAAATAACCCGTTCCTCCACATCTTTTATTTCAAAGGTCTCCGACATATCAATTCCTCGTCTTTCTTATTTGTTTTTCCCTCAAAATTAAAACTTTTTTCACCTTTATAAAAATACTTGCTAATTTACAGTTTTTTCTTAACTTTGGACACTTTTTCCAGTTCTTCTATTGTTTTTTAACGAGTTTGCAGGAACTCGTATTCCTTTATTATCATCTCATCTTCATCTTCCGGATATTGTGCTACATATTCCGCCATACATCGTTTTGCAGATACAAAATCATAACTCAATTCATAGGCACGAACCAGTTGCTTCATAATCTGCTGTTTATTCGGAACTTCTTCTAATTCCATCGCATTTTCAAAACAAGTAATCGCCAATTTATAATTTTTTTCTTCCATTTGACTCTTACCAACTTCATAAAGTTTGTAAGAATCTACCTTCTTGCTTTCTAAGTAAGAATTTAAATATTTATTAGCGTTTACTCCATCCCCCATAGCTTCATATACTTGGAAAAGATAAAAGTTTGCATCCACTTCCTTTACAGAGGCTTCTTCCAACAGCGAAACTGCGGTTTCGTATTCTCCTAAAAGAAAATTAATGTAACCTTCCTGCAATTTGTCAGCCGTATTTTTCTCATTAATTTCCAACGCCTTATTCAGATACTCCTGTCCTTCTTTTTCCTTTCCCATTTCCATCAAAACATTATAAATGCCAATATAAAGTTCGTAATCTGCACTTTCTACTTCTGCGGCTTTTTTATAATCGGAAAATGCCTCAGCCTCCTTTCCTAATGTATAGTATAAATTGCCACGTAAAAAATATGCTTTGGGACTATCGTTATATGTAATGATTGCATCGTATGTCTCTAATGCACCTTTGGTATCGTTCAATAAATATTGTGCTTTTGCTTTATAAAAGCAGATGTCTAATGTTGTATTATCTATCTTCCCTAATGATTCATCCAATGCAAGCTGAAAGGACTCCAATGCCTGTTCGTATTTTTCTTCTTCCATGTAGGCGATGCCTTCTTCTCTGTAGGTGAGCTTTCTTTGTATTCGCTCACCGCTGCAACCTGTCAGGCATAAAATCATGCTTATAGTAAGCAGTATGATTAATTTGTGTTTTAATTGTTTCATTATTTTGATTTTCTATTCCTTTCTATTTTTTGTGCAAAATATACATTTTTATTTCTGAAATTTATATCCAATTCTTAAGTGTTTCTTAAATTTTAACACATTCATAATTTATTGTGAATAAAAAATTAGAAAAAAGGGGGAAAAGAAAAGACAAAGCGTAAACTTGCTATGCTTTGTCTTGTAAACTATTTTATTATTTCCATTAATATTGATGTATCAAATAACAATTTTATTCTGTCTTTTAATTTTATCGGAAGTACTTTACTACATTTTATATGTTCGGTATATTTTCTTCTTGAATCATTATACGTTTCACTCTTTTTACAACTTTCATTATAAACTTTATCCATACATGATTTACATTCTTGTTCTGATTTCCAACAATACTTTTCCGGACATCCATCTACACAAATTCGTGTTTCATAACATTCCTTAAAAGACTTTACACCTTATTTCTAACTTACTATTTCATTATTATTTATTTCTGAAAAATCAATTTCTAAATCTTCATAAATTCCTGCTTTGATTTTATCTGCAAAAGAGTATTCTTCCATTGTTTCATTTTCAAAATTATGAACCATAATTCTGTTTTTCATAGGATCAACAATCCAATATTCACGAACTCCAGAGGTACAATATTTCAATAATTTCACCATATAATCCATACGTTTGCTACTTGGTGATACAATTTCAATAATCCAATCAGGCGCACCTTTGCAACCACGACCATTTTCTAATTTGTTTTTATCGCAAATGACGGAAATATCCGGCTCAACGTAGGTTTTATTATCTGCATTTAAAAATACTGCAAAAGGTGCAGAAAATACCATACAGTTTCCTTTTTTCGTATCAATATATTGGTCAATTTTGCTCGCTAATTTAGTATTTAAATATTGATGTCTTATATTTGGCGGAGACATATTATAAATAACACCGTCAATCAGTTCTGCACGTTGACCATCCGGGAGAGAATAAATATACTCCGTTGTATAGGATATGTTTTTTAATGCTTCCATAAAATCATACTCCTTTTTTGTTTATTGTACCAAGTCGCTAGCGCGACGGCTAGCCCTTAGTACATAATTTCGCTAC
>CALAST010000045.1 GCA_937889225.1 uncultured Lachnobacterium sp.
GCATCCCAAGTTCATACAACTGCGTTCCCAAGTCACGAATATCAAAACAAATCACTCGATTTTCGGAATCGACATTCGTTCTGTGATTAAAATAATTCTGCGAACCATAAACAAATAAATACAAATTATTCGCAATATTTTTTGCTTTTGGGTCGCTATGCTTTAAAAGTGCTTCATACAAATCTTCCATAATCGGCATATGCTCCGGCAAAGGATTTTTGAAATATTCCTTGTAAATTTCTTCCAAACATTTATCCACAATTCCTCGTTCATCATTGCCAAGTGGTTCGCCTTTTCCTGCCACCATGTCGCATAGGGAAATGATAAACGCACTCTTTAAATCCAAAGCCTCCTTATCGTCCATATGACTAAGTTGAATATCCATCGGATTTAAGTATCTGTCCGAACCTGCAGCAAGACGAATGACTTCTCCACCCAATTCTTTCACGAGCAAATGATATTCGCTTTCTGGGTCACAGACAATGATGTGGTCTTTCGTCATCAAAAAACTCGACAAAATCTCTCGTTTGGCACTAAAACTTTTTCCACTTCCCGGTTTTCCTAAAATCACTCCGTTTGGTGTACGCAGTTTCTTTCGGTCAGCTAAAATCATAGTTCCGGAAATTGTATTCTTTCCATAATAAAAGGCTTCCCCTTTCATACAAAGTTCCTGCGTGGAAAAGGGAACAAATGCAGCCACATTTTTAGTAATCAAGTTACGTTTCACTTCGATTTGATTGATACCAATCGGTGCAGATGACATCAGAGCCTGTTCTTGCAGATTGGAAAGTCCTATCAAATCACAGTTCGCCTGTTCCACAATCCCTCGTACTCTTTGGATAACGTGTTCCATTTTTCGTTTTTCCATGCCATAGCAAGAAATCAAAAAGGTTGTCCATATCAATTTCTGATTGCCGGTACTCAAATCTTCGATAAGTTTTTGCAAATTTTTTTCGTAAGTAAGAATATCCATTGGTAATATATCCATATCGAATCCTTTTTGTACAGCATCTTTTTGTTTATCGACTTTCGTTTTCTGTACTTCGGAAAGATTGGATTTAATCAGTTTGATTGCTTTGGTCGGTTCCATCAATGTAAAATGCATGGAAATCGTTATATTTTCATTTATCGCAAGTAGTTTGTTTAAAAACTCATCTTCCATCTTTTCCGAAAGTATGGACACATGAAAAACCTTTCCCATCATATCTCCAACTTTTACATACTCTCTTTGTCGAAAATCAAATACTTCCGGAGCAATATAGTCTTTCACACCATAGCCACTTCGTACTGCTTCGGTATAAGAAAAATGAAATTTGCTTTTCCTATCCTGATGAAAGTATTCATGTAAGACTTCCAAACGCTCTGTTCCATTTAAAGACTTTGCTTTTACACCCATACGTTTCAAATTTGCAATTACATCCCCTTCGATTGTAGTAAGTCTTGCCCTTGCCTCTGACACATTCTTTTCTTTCACACCAAAAATAAAATATTTCGATTTTACTATTCCACCAGTTCCATTGACTGCCTGCTCTTTTAACATATCCGAAACTTCCTTGCGAATATCATCATGTCCATCACCTTGTGGCACAATGCCGACTTGTTCCATCAGTACCTTTGGTTCTTTTCTTCGATTAAACAAAAATAACTGTAAGGAAATACTTGTATCAAAGAAATTGATAAATTTCTCATACTGTTTTAACAGACTTCTCTTTTCTTGCTCATCCAACAATTCATAATTGATGTCCCCAAACTCTATCATGCGATTGTAAACATTATCTTCTAACTCACAGATACCATCTACATACATTCGCTTAAAGGGAATGGATTTTTGTGTGCTGTCTCTTTTCTTAGCTGACTTTTCCATGTTTACTTTTTTCTGCTTCAGTTCACGCAAACGATTTTGTTCCTTTTTGGTAAGTCTTTGCATGGTGTTTGCCTTTTGATTTTTCTTCAAGATATATTATCTCCTTTCTGATTGCTTCTATTTTTTCTAACTGATGAAAAATGTTATTTGCCTTATACAAACGAAGTCCTGATGATAAAAACTTCCTGCGTATCCAAAAATACAACAGTTTCTCTGCCGAAAATCCATCTTTTTCATATAAGGCAAGAAAGAAAAATGGCAGCATGACTGCCACCATTCCAAGAGCCGAAATGTCAGCTCCCAATATGTCTTTTGTAAAAAGGTAAAACGGAATTCCAACAATTCCGGCTAAGCCAAAACTGAACAGTTGCCTTCCCGTTAAGTTAAATACAATTTTCTGTTTGATACCGGATAAATCTTTCGGTACGTCTACTTGTATTGCCATACTTGTTTCTCCTAAATTTTATAGTTTTTCTTTATCACAGAAGAAAAATAATTCTGTTTCTTCCATAATAAATAGGGTAAGTGTTATTTTCCAGTTACAAAAAATGCCATAAAGATATGAAATGATATAATTACTCTTTTTCCATACCTTTATGGCATATATGATTTTTACTCTATTTACTTTTTTGATATTTTAAGTTGGTAAATTGAAATGTTTTGTCTAGCAAACGGAACGGTTACAATCCAAAAACATTCGTTAGTAACAATTTAATTATTGCCGCACCCACAAATGCTACAATAGCTGCAATAATCATTTGAACCACTTTAGGCAATCTTGTAATTTTGTCATTGTTTTTTCTTTTTTGTATCTTATGTATTAGTCCAGTAGTATGTGCCATAATCATGATTACTGTAACTAATGCCAATGTTTCACAATACCCAGCAATTCTTTCAAATATTATATTCTGTAAAACCAATCCTGTAAGTTCAAGTGTAACATATACAATCAGTGCTATTGTACCCATGATACTATAATTTCTTATATTTTTTACAAGTGTTTCTTTTTCTGCGTTTGCATAATCTGATAATTTATTAGCAACTTCTTTTACCTTTTCATCCATAATCTCACTTTTCCTTTCTCCATTGATGATTTCAGGAATGCTTACATCAAAAAAATCTGCTATTTCAATTAGTAAACTAATATCCGGCATATTAGTTCCCGTTTCCCATCGTGATATCGTTCTTCCTGAAACATTCAGTTTTTCTGCAAATTCTTCTTGTGTAATTCCTTTTTCCTTACGAAGTTCTTTCAAAAAAAATCCTATTTTCTTTTGGTTCACTTTTCGTTTCCTCCTTTCATCAATAGATTAACGCTACTCTCTCTTTTACAACACGACAGAAAGCAAGAAAATGCCTTACTTATAAACTAGACATATCTGTCTAGTTTAGCATTGCATAATTATCATTGAATATTTTTCTATTTCCTTATCTGCATTTATGGAACATATACAAGAAATTCTCAGAAAATTTAATTCATCATTATTTATACAATGTTATACTAGTACAAAATCATACAATAAACGCTCTCTAAAATTCAAATTTACCTAAATTATATGCTTTCTTCTTAAGAAACACAACTACGAAAATAGCCTATACTTCCCTTACTTTACCAACTCAAACCTTAATGGAATTGAAATCTTATACTCCCCTGCACCACCTTCCACAAATGCCATTCCATCTACCGAAATATTCATCTGTTCCTGATGAAAACTGTCTGAACCTTCTCCACTCACATATTTCACATTTTCGAAAAGTTGATTTGTATCAAAGATTGCAGACCCTCCATTGACAAATCCAACCGATAAATAATCAGAAATATCATAACTATTTTCTTGCATAATCGCAGTTCCATAACTTTCTGCCTTAGTATCTATTGTAAGTAAAACTCCCTCATACACATTTCCTAGTGTACCATACGCAAATAACACTTCCTGTCCGATATAAGATTTCTGTTCTGCATCAAAAGAAAGTGAAATTTCTACTGGAAGCGAAAGATACACATCATAACTTCCATCCAATGCTTCTGTACTTTCTTCTTCATATCCACAAACACTACAAGTTTTAAACAGTTCTACCTTATATTCTCCGGTTTCTTCATCATACAGTTTCTCTCCGTATGTGCTATCAAAATAATCTACACATAACCAATGATATTCTGTTACTTCTTTAGAAAAGAAATCTTTAAAATCACTATTGTAATGAATATGTAAATTCGTACAAGTTGGAAGATAACTTTCCGTTAGGCTCTGCGATAAGAAATCCTCCGAACCATGGACTGCATATACATAACAATCCGTTATCGTATTTCCACGAAGAAGTCGGTAATCCATATATGCTACATTTTCTCCTACAATAAAGGTTGTAATATTTGTTTTATAAAATGCACTATCCGTTGTATTTTTAAATACAGTACAAGGAAGGTTATATATCACTGTTCCAATCGTGGCATAAGAAAATGCTCGATTATACCCACCGGCACCATGAAATTCTGCCATATCTCCATTTAATGTTAATGTACCAATCTTGATGTTCTCTCCATAAAAACTGT
>CALAST010000046.1 GCA_937889225.1 uncultured Lachnobacterium sp.
CCTTTCCACGCATATTGTCGGAGATATTGAAGCCACTTGCGAAAATCTGGCTATTTTGAACGAAGGAAGTATCCTTTATTGCGGAACAGTATCGGATTTGCTTGATACGGCAAAGGGTAAAGTTTTTTCTAAAATCGTTGATAAGCGTGACCTGCCGAAACTGAAAAAGGAATATAACATTATTGGTATGCACTCACAGGGTAACAAAACTTATATTCGCTTTTTGTCTGATATTCATTTCCCCGATGCGGAAAGTTGTGAGCCGAATATTGAAGATGCGTATATGTTATACCTTTGGCATAACGGAGCAACAACAGAACTTTCTGGAGGTGACGAATAATGCTTTTGGTAAAAGAAATAAAAAAGACTGTATTATCAATCACTTTTGTTGTATTCATAGTTGCTTTGTTGGTACTGCCAATCAGCCAAGATGTGTTGAGTTTTTCAGATAAGATAATCGCAGCTCCACAGCAGGGAGAGAATTATGGCGTACAGCAGAAAGAAGTTCCGGAATTGATAATGCCGGCGGCATTTTCTTCACTTTACAAAGAATTTACCGAAAATGAGTACATTGCTTATCCTATCGGATTTTACAAGAATGTGAAACTGAATGATAATGACCGAAAAGAAATGGCAGAAATTTTGTCTACGCTTTCTGGAGTTTCGGCTGATGATTTACTTGGTTATGATGTAAGTTCTGATACTCAAGATAAAATAGAAATAAATCTAGACGGAGAACAAAATTATATCGAGCAGGAAGACGGCTCAATCATTATTGGCAAGGACGATGAAATATCTGAAATGAAAGGAGATATTGAGGTTACTTTGTCTGAAGAGATTTCCTATGAAGAATTCAAGGTGTGTATGAAGCGGGCTGATGATTTAATTGGTGGCGGCTCAAATTACTCTGAGAACAATCTGCTTAATTATAGTTATGTGGAAATAACTTATGAAGAAGCCGTAGAAAACTATAATCTTATTGCAAGCAAGGATAAATTCACAGGAGCGTATGTCCGTTTGTTTTGCGACTATGTAGGTATTATTTTGTCCATACTCCCCGTATTTATCGCTGTTGCAGTGTGCTTGAAGGATAGACGAGCAAAAATGAATGAACTGATTTATGCAAGAAAGACCTCATCATTCAAACTGATTTTAAGTCGCTATTTTTCTATAATCATCGCTGTAATGCTACCAACGATTGTTTTGACTTACATCTCCAATAGTTCTGTATGGGGACAGTACAACGGAATAGCCCTTGATTATTTAGCTCCGCTAAAATATGCGATGGGCTGGCTGATGCCTTCGGTTATGATTTCAGCTTCAATCGGTATGTTTTTCACAGAGTTTACAGGAACACCGATTGCCATAGCAATACAAGGACTGTGGTGGTTTATTGACTTAAATGCAGGAGTGAGCAGATTGAGAGGTGTTCATAACCTGTTTGAATTAACACCTCGTCACAATTTATTGGGAAATACACAAATCTTTCTTGAGGAATTTAATATTCTTACCACAAACAGACTGATTATTGCAGGTGTAGCATTGCTGTTTGTTGCTGCTACGGTATTCGTATATGAACAAAAAAGAAGGGGGAATTTTGGTGGTTACGGAAAAATCAAAAAGCACATTGCAAGTCTGGCAAATCACAAGAGTAAATCTGCGGCATAATTTTTTACCTTTATTTTTGCTCTCTGCTGTCATAATGATACTGACCCCTATTTTGTTCGGAACAACAGGTTTGGATAGTAAAGCCGCAGCCGTTCCACTTGAAATGCTTATTTCAATCATCGGTATTATACTGCTTGTTCCAATTTTTCAACCAGAGCAAGATGATGAGATAAAAGACATTGTAGCGTCTAAATACATTGACAGCACTTATGTCCATTTAATAAGGGTTGCCTATTCAATTATAGGGATTATCCTGTTAGTTCTGGCTTTTTCGTTATTTATGTTTGTGTGCGGTTGTGAAATTACGATTGCACTTATCGGAGGAACGATTGCTGATGCAATGTTTTTAGGTGCAATCGGATTGCTTACATCAGCGATTACAAGCAATATGCCCGTGTCTTTTATGATACCACTTTTATATTATGTATTAAATCTTACAATGAAAAGCAAGCTTGGAAACATTAATCTGTTTTCGATGATGAACGGAAATTATCAACCCAATATCTGGCTTTTTATTTCAAGCGTTGTTTTTATAGTTGCTTCAATTCTGATAAAGAGAGTGCTTGGCAAAAAGTGATAATAGTATTATGTGGAAATTCTGACAAGAGATGGTGTTTTGGGGAGTTGCTGATTTTTTTGTTTGGTGGGATAACTGGAATTACTCTTTTGTATTAACCAGAGCTTCAGCAGTAGATAATAAAACTAATTTATTATGCTATCTGCCGGAATGTTCAAATAGGAGAGCATTCTGGAAAGCAAATCGTAACTTGGAGTTTTATTTTCGTTTTCGATTGCTTGCAGATGACAAGGAGTAATACCTAATTCTTCAGAAAGCTCCAGTTGTGTAAGTTGTTTGCTTTTACGAGCTGCTTTGATTGCAGTTCCTAAATTAGATGTGGCATTACGCATTTTTATATCACCTCAATACTATTTTATAGTTCGTGTTCTTGGAAAGGAACGCTATAATAATTCGACATTAGACGATAAAATAATTCGTCGATAATTAAGAAATACAATGTAGTGAAGGAAGAAAAGTCTGGTGGATGTTAAAAAAAACTACATCTACACAGGCTTTTCTATTGATGCTTGTTGAGTAGAGTAAAGAGTGTTGGAAATAATTTCTCTGCAAGACACGAAGTAAAAATTCTTGTAAACAAGAATTGTAATATCAGTATAAGAGATATTAGAAGAAGTATTTATTGGGTTGTTCGCCCGGTAAATACTTTTTTGATATAGAAGGAATGTTTTATAGAAAAGTTTTTCAATTTTTTATAGGTCATTTTTTTCTTCCGTTCAAATTTTTTGTCCAGTTTTATCAAGTTATAACAGATTTTCCTTATCAAAGCAAGATTTTCCATTGCTTTTGCTCCCTTTATTTTACAAAAATCTTCTTTAAAATGTACATCCAATACCCAGTGCAGGTTATTCTCTATTTCCCAATGCCCTCGTACTACTGTTGACAGTTCCTGTGCATTGCAGTCTTCATCCAATATATAATAATAGATAGTTAGAATTTATAAAGCTCCATATCAATCAAAAATGGTTGATATGGAGCTTTTTTGTAAAGTTGGATAGATTGAAAATTATGCTATAGTGAAATTGATTTTAGTTATAACAATTATAAAAGTTAAGTTACGAATTGTGACTTGATTTTTTAGTAAGTACTACATACAATATAGTTAATAGAGACAACTATTTTTTAATAAAGGTATAATTATGTGCAATGTAAAAAATTTAGTGAAATTTATAAAGATATTTCAATGCTCCAACCAGAAGATACATTACAATTAGTATTAGAAGCTAATTAGAAGAAGAAAAGGATTTTTATGAATTAATAGGAGATTTTTTGCTTTAAAAGAAACAAAAGCAAGTAATTGAAAGGAATAGGGCTATGTTAAAAAGACGGATACCAATCGGAATAGAAAATTATAAGGAAATAATAGACTATGAGTATTATTATGTAGACAAAACACTACTCATAAAAGAATTGCTGGATAATAGAAGTAAGGTATTGTTGCTTACCAGACCAAGACGTTTCGGAAAGACCTTGGCACAAAGTATGTTACAGACATTTTTTGAGGATGCCAGAGACGACAAAGGAAATAAAATCAATACCATACACTATTTTGACGGAAAGAAAATTATGGATGCAGGAGAATCGTATATTTCCTATGCAGGGCAGTATCCGGTTATCAATCTTTCCTTAAAATCCGCAAAGCAACCGGATTTTAATATCGCATATGCCTGTCTTAGAGATGAAATTGCAAAAGAATACTACAGACACAAATATGTTACAGAGCAGGGCATTCTTACGGAAAAAGAAAAAGAGTTATATCATAGAATTATAGATAGGGAAGCAGATTATCAGCAGTATGCAACTGCACTTATGACTTTGTCGGAATATTTGGAGCGTTATCACGGAAAACCAACAGTCATATTGATTGATGAGTATGATGTCCCACTGGAAAATGCATGGTTTAGAGGATTTTATGATAAAATGATTGATTTTATCCGTTCTCTGTTTGAGTCTGCACTAAAAACAAACAATCATTTGGCATTTGCAGTTGTAACAGGTTGCCTTCGTATCAGTAAGGAGAGTATTTTCACAGGTCTTAATAATTTAAAGGTTGTTTCCATACTGGATGCTACATTTGGAGAACACTTTGGATTTGTAACAAAAGAAGTAGAGGATATGCTTGATTTTTATGAAATTGCACAATGTAAGGAAAACGTGAAAAAATGGTATGATGGATATTTATTTGGAGAAAGCGAAGTGTATAATCCTTGGAGTGTGATAAACTATGTCGCAGATACGATAAGCCGTACAGCGAAGTTTCCAAAACCATACTGGTCAAATACTTCTTCAAACAGCATTGTACGAGAACTGGTGGAACGTGCGGATGCACAGGTACGTAGGGAAATTGAGTTGCTTTTGGATGGGGGCACTATCGAAAAGCCCATTCACGAAGATATCACATACGCAGATGTGTACACGTCACAGGATAATTTGTGGAATTTCCTGTTTTTTACAGGGTATTTGAAGAAATGCCAAGAAAGACAGGAAGGAGAAATGCAGTACCTTACCATGTCTGTTCCAAATGCAGAGATTTCCTATATTTATAAAAATACGATTTTATCATGGTTTGATAAAAAGATAAAAAAGGCGGATATGACGCCTTTGATAAAAGCCATTGAGGAGGGCGATTGTGAGACATTTGGAAAGTTCCTTTCCGCACAGTTAATGGATACCATCAGCTTCTTTGACTATAAAGAAAGCTATTATCATGGTTTCCTTACAGGAATTTTGAAATGTTTTAACAAATATGTGATATCGTCAAATCGTGAAGCAGGAAATGGAAGAAGTGATATCATTATGGAAGATTATGAAACAGGCAATCGTGGTATTATTTTAGAACTTAAGGTTGCAAAAAAATACAATGAGATGGAAAAAATGTGTGATAAAGCTTTGGAACAAATAGAAACGATGGAATATGAACATAATCTACGAGAAAACGGATATGAGGAAATTTTAAAGTATGGAGTATGTTTTTTCAAAAAGAGATGTATGGTAAAAAAAACATGTGAATAAGCATGAAAAGCAGGAATGGATAGTGATTTATTCACAAACAAAAAAGGATTGTGAAACTTCAAAAAGTGTGCTATTTTTTCAAAAATTATGTAATATAAGGAGTTGACAATCAAAATGTCAGAAAGGATAATTGAGCACAGCACAGCTAGAGAAGTGTGCCTTTTTTTGATAGATAATTACGGTATTTAGTTATAAATTACAAGGAGTATAACATAAAATGAAATACGATGAAAAATTTTTCGCTAAAAAGGCAAATAAAAAAGCCATGGGAATGTGGCTTGCATTGAATATTCTGCTTTCTATTGCATATGCCGTTGAAATCATGAAAGGATTGAAAACGGTTCCATATTATTTATGCATGGAATTAATCTGTTGGATTCCATTTGTGTCAGGGCTGATAGTCCTAAAAGTAAAGGGATGGGAGAGCAAGCTCTATCAGCATATTGTGGGGATTGGATTTGGGTTGTTTTATTTATACATCATGCTGACTTCGCCCGGAACGCTTGCATTTACATATTTGCTCCCGCTTTTATGCATGATGGTCATTTATAAAAACAGGAATTTTTACATTCGTTATGGTGTGGCGAGCATGGCTATTTTGGTATTTACGATTGCCAGAAATTATATGAACGGAATGAATACAGCTTCAGATATTTCGAATTATGAAATTCAAATTGCAGTAATTTTATTCTGCTTTGTAGGATATATTGTTGCCATTAATCATTTAAGTCAATCAGACGGAGCAATGTTAAATTCCGTAAAAGACGATTTCTCAAGGGTGCTTGTGACTATAGAACAGGTAAAAGGTGCGAGTAATGAAATTGTAGATGGCGTATCCGTAGTGCGTGAGCTTGCAGAGGAAAATAAGGAGAGTGCAAGTGCAGTTGTAAACAGCATGGAAGATTTGGTAGAGCAAAGTAATATATTAAGTCAGAATATTGATTCTTCCATGGAGATGACAGAAGACATCGACCAACAAGTAGCGAATGTGACTAAATTGGTAGAACAGATTGTAACATTAAGTGAAAGGTCTGTTACGCAAGCGATTACAAGTTCACAAGAATTAGAAAGTGCTGTTACAGCAACCAATACAATGGCAAAGTTATCAGAAGATGTGGAAGTTATTTTAAATGATTTTAAGAATCATTTTGAAAGAGTGCAGAAGGAAACCGGTATGATAGAGAAGATTTCTTCGCAGACAAATTTGTTGGCATTAAATGCCTCTATTGAAGCCGCAAGAGCCGGAGAACAGGGAAGAGGTTTTGCAGTTGTTGCGGATGAAATCAGAAATTTAAGTATGGGAACGCAGACATCTTCTACGAGCATTATGGAAGCCCTTAGATTGTTGGAAAATACTTCCGGCAAAATGACAGAGTCCATAACACAGATTTTAGGACTGATTGTTAAAACATTGGAAACTATTCAGTCTGTAAATGCAAGTGTAGGAATTATTGCGGATGACTCAAGGCAGTTAGGAGACGAAATTTTAATTGTAGATTCTGCTATGAAGCATGTAGAAGCTTCCAATAAGAACATGGTAGAAAATATGCATCATGTGAAAGATATTATGACTAACATAACAGAATGTGTCGTAGATTCAGAGGAAAGAACGACTGTTATGGTAGAGAAATACGATAAAACGGCACGGAATATCACAAAGATTGAAGGTGTAGTTGGACAACTCGTTGGAGAATTAGGTGATGGCGGTTTTATGAATGTAAATGACATCACAGCAGGTATGAGCATCGAAATTTCAGAGCAGAAAAATGGAAAAAGATATACGGCAGATGTATCAGGCATATCAAATGGCAGAATTTTATTGGAAACAACAGCACAGGCAAATGCATTTTTTGCAAATGGGCGAAATGGCATATTTGATGTAAATGTAATTGTGAGAAATTATTTGTATACATGGAAAGATGTGCAGGTAATAAAGGAATCTGTTAATGGAAAGAGTTATTATCAATTGGTAGTTGGAGATAATCTTAAAGTAGTAAAGAGAAGAAAACAAGCAAGGGTATCAATGAATAATGCCTGCGAAATTGAAATAAAAGAAAAGAACCTGTCATTGAAAGGCACAATGGTAAACCTTAGTGCAGGCGGTTTTGCTTTTTCAAGCAAAGCATCGGTATTTGCAGACGCAGCAGGGGAATGTGTGCATATTACAATCAGTAATTTCCCAATTTTAAATGGGAAACCACTAGCCGGTATTATAATTCGTGCTACGGAGAATAAAGGAACGTATATTGTAGGATGTCGTATGTTGTATGATAGTAAAGAAATTAAGGCTTATGTGGAGAAGGAGACGGAATAGCCAATTACAGTTATATAAGAATTGAAATTAAAAAAGTTTCATATCAACTTTAAAAAGGTTGTTATGGAACTTTTTTAATGTAAAATTTTTAATCAGACATAAGTATGTCTGCCTCTAATGGTATAATAGAGGTATCAAAACATAAATGTTCTTTCTAAGTTGGTAATAATTTTTAAATATTAAGATAGGAACAATATGTATAATATATTCAAATATGATTGTGTATAGAGAAAGTAGGTATGGAATATGAGTGATTCTGTGAATAAGAAAAACAGATTATTGGCGATTTTCTTTCGAATGGCACAAGGTGAGGGTGTTTCTGTAAAGAAAATGGCAGCGGAATATGGTGTTTCGACTAAAAGCATTACGCGGTATATTAATCAAATTAAAGAGTTTTTAAGTGAAAACCGAGATTTGGTAGGAAATGTGGAATTGGTGTATTCCTTTCAGAAGAAAACATATTCACTAGAGTTTCACAATTTCTTGCTTAGCAAAGAGTTGATAGCGACCATCAAGATATTGATTGGAAGTCGTGCATTGGACAAATTGGAGTTGTTGAAAATTATAGCAAAACTTAAAAGGTTTACATCTAGCAATGATAAAAAATTGTTGGAGCTGTTGATAAAGAAAGAACTCTATCATTATCAAGGTGTTGAGCATGACTGTGAGAGCGTAATTGATAGAATATGGCAATTGACACAATGCATTCAGCAGAAGAAAGAAATTACAATTACATATTTCAAAATGAGTAGGAAAGAAGTAACAAGACGATTGATGCCGATTGCCGTTATTTTTTCTGAATATTACTATTACCTGATTGCCTATAACAGCGAGCAAGAAGATTATGTGCCGCATTATTTTCGAGTAGACCGCATTACGCAGATAAGACAGCACAGGGGAAATTATGAAATTCCAAGTAAGTATACCTTTGATGAAGGTGAGTTGCGGAAAAAGATACAATTTATGTTTCCGGGAAAAGAGCAAAAGATACAATTTGAATTTACCGGACCATCTGTGCAGGCAATTCTTGACCGTATGCCAACAGCGAAAGTCATTGCAGTAGAGGGAAATAAAACCATTATAGAAGCAGTTACATATGGAGAAGGCATTAAAATGTATTTGCTTTCACAAGGAAGTTGGGTAAAAGTAATTTCACCACCCGAATTTGTTGAAGAAATGAAAAGGGAAATTGAGAAGATGAAGGAAGGGTATGAGCAATAAAAATATCATATTTGCAAATTAAATCTAACAAAGGATAGGACTATGTATAGGTATGTAAAACTTCGCTCTAAAGTATACTTTTGTAAAAAAGAACAAAACAGTACCTTAATAGATTGTAACCGATTAAAAATATATCATCTTAACAAGGAAGATACCAAATATTTAAACTTTTTATTAAAAGGTTTTGCTGTGAATACGAAGTACATCTCTGACAAAGAAACATTAGATTTTATAGAATTTTTAGTAGAGAAAAAATTAATTAAATTTACAAAAGAATACCAAGTTTCACAGTTCGTACCAACTATTCATTGGACAAAGGGGTGTAAAGACTGTGAATTTAGGTATGTATGTTATGATGAAAGAAAAACAGAGATATTTTGATTGTAAGACAGATAAAGAGCGAGTATAATAAAAAACGTCAACATCTTTTGCTTACAGGAAAAAATGGTTCCGGTAAAACAACAGTATTGTTACCACGCATTCTCCATATATTCTCAATTCTATTGCAAATGCAAAGGCATATGATTTGGAAAAACATATAGAATTGGAAAATCTTTTGTCTTATTCCTCAGAAGATTTAGCAGAAGGATATTTTGATGCAGATGTGTATGCAGAAGAATTAAAATATAAGCTTCAAAGATATCAGAAATTAGTAAGAAAAGAAACTTCAAAGATATCAGGAATTAGTAAGAAAAGAAACTTCAGAGATAACAGAAGAAGAACGTGCAGAAAGAGCAGGTTTGAGAATACAACTAAAGAAAATATCGGATGAAATTGTAGGTGAAATATAGTTTATTTTCATTATAGCAATAGCACGAAAATGAGAAAAATAACGCTCATTTTCGTGCTATTTTTATGTAAAATTTTTAATGGGACATAGGTATGTCTGGCACAAATGGTATAATATGGGAAAAGAATATGGTAAACAAGACAATAGATAGAGAAAGTGGGTGGAAATAATGGAAGATTGTATAAATAAGAAAAACAGAAAATAAAACGTGAATGTGAAAGTATCATTGATAAGCTATGGCAGTTGACAGAATGTATTCAACAAAAGAAGAAAATTATGAATTGTTGACAGTATTCTAACCGCAAAAATTATTATGATAGAGGGAATTCTTCCAACCGCTATTGTAACCTCAGCTATCGAAATTTCTAGCGTCATTAAAAGTTATGCAAAAGGAGAAATTTCAGAATTTGAGGCATTTTCAAGGCTAGGAAAAGATGGTGTTGGAAGTTTAGCCGCTAGTTGGGGAGGAGCAGTTGGAACTTTTTTACTTCCGGGAATTGGTACGATGGTAGGAAGCATGGTAGGCTATATGGTTAGTTCTACAATCTATGATTCATGTCTTCAAGTACTAAGAGAAGCAGAGATTGCGTATGAGAATTATGAATGTATTAGGGAAATGTGTGAAGCAGCTCGTGAAAGTATGCGGAAGCAGCGTTTGGAATTTGATTCTCAAATGAAAGAATTTCTAATAAACCGTCAAAAGACAATTTCAGAATCTATGTCAATAATTATGGATTCTTTGGATAATGTGGAAACAACCAATTTTACACAAGCATTAAGTGCCCTTGCAAACGAATTTGGGCGTGAATTGCAATTTGAAAGTTTAGAGGAATTTGATGATTTTATGTCAGATGATAACAATATACTAATTTTTTAAAGGAGGAAACAATTATGCCATTACCACTTATTCCTATCATTTTAGGAGGAGCTTCAGCATTAGCAGCGGCTCACGGAGTAAAAAAAGGAGTGGAGGCCAAACAAGATATGGATTTGGCAAATTCCATCAATAATGAGGCACAGGATATTGCACAAAAAGCAGAAAAAAAGATTGAAAAATCAAAAGAAAAGACAACAAAATCAATAGAAGCACTTGGGGCACAGAAAATAGAGATATTAAGTGGAACAGTTAATGATTTTGTTATAACATTTGAAAAAATTAAGAATATTCAGTTTTCCGATGCACAAGGACTGGATGAACTAAAGTATTGCGTATGATTGTGAAAAATAATGGCACAGATTGGAATACATATAAGAATACAGATAAAACAAAAATTTATAAATGTGTTCAAGTAGCACAAGTAGTTAAAATGGTTTTAGATACTTCTCTTTTAACAGAAGATGGAAAATTACAAAGACAAAGTAAAAAAGCATTAACAGAGGGAAATAAATTTTTAGAAAGTTTGAATGAATAATTGTGTTTCAATGTGATAAGTGTGGGATTTGCTGTCAGTCATTAGCAGGAATCGAGCTGTATAAAGAATTGGATAGAGGAGATGGTACATGCCGTTATTTTGATAATGAAACCAATTTATGTAAAATTTATGATAAAAGACCATTATTATGTAATGTAGATAAGAGTTATGATATGTATTTTTCTTCTTTTATGACACGTAAAGAATACGAAAAAGTCAATTATGATGCATGTTTACAATTAAAAAGAAAATATCTTCATTAAAAATATAAATTAAAAGCAATTTATAATATAGCTAAGAAAAATGCTCCTAAAATAGAAATGGTAAATAGCCAAACTATTTTAGGAGTTTTTTACAAGAAACTTATACTATTAAGAATCGTGCTTATAAAGTTGTTCCGTTTATTTTTTATATAGATACTTGACGTACAGAAAATTGTACATTATAATAAAAATACAGAAAACTGTACAAATATATGCTGAAGGAGATATAAATATGTTAGCGGTTAATTATACAAATCTACGTGAAAATCTGAAAACTTATATGGATAAGGTAACAGATGATTTCGAAACAATGATTGTCACAAGAAAAAATAATAAGAATGTTGTGATGATTTCGGAAGAAGCATATAATAACTTGATTGAAAATGTGTATGTTATGGGAAATAAGGCAAACTATGATTGGTTGATGGAATCAAAAGCACAATTAGAAAAAGGAAATGCTGTAACGCATAATCTGATAGAGGTAGATGAAGATGAATAAAGTGTTTACGGATAATGGTTGGAAAGATTATGTTTACTGGCAGACAGAAGATAAAAAAACGCTGAAAAAGATAAATAATTTAATTGATGATATTTGCAGAAATGGAAATGTAGGAATAGGGAAGCCGGAACCATTATCAGGAAATTTAGCAGGATTTTGGAGTAGACGGATAAATGAAAAAGAAAGATTGATATATAAAATAGATGAAAATAATGTGTATATTTTAGCTTGCAGATATCATTATAGCGATACATAAGAAAAATTCTTCAAAAAAAATTAAGGTTTTTGCAGAGGAAATCAGATAAAAAAGAGATTGAAAGGAAGCATACAATATGAAAGTATTAATTATTAACGGAAGTCCAAGAATAAATGGCAATACCACGATTGCAGTACGTGAGATGGAGAATATCTTTAAGGAAAACGACATTGAGGTAGAAACGGTACAGATTGGAAATAAGGATGTGCGAGGATGTATTGCGTGTGGTCATTGTTTTGAAGCAGGAAAGTGTGTGTTTGACGATGTGGTAAATGAGCTTGCACCAAAATTTGAAGAAGCAGATGGTTTGGTGATTGCCAGTCCGGTATACTATGCATCTGCAAATGCTACTTTAATTGCATGTTTGGACCGATTATTTTACAGTACCCATTTTGATAAGACTATGAAGGTTGGTGCTAGTATAGTATGTGCAAGACGAGGTGGCTGTTCTGCAACCTTTGATGAGTTGAATAAGTACTTCACTATCACAAATATGCCGATTGCATCAAGCCAGTATTGGAATAGCATTCACGGAAGAGAACAAGGTCAGGCCAAGATGGATGAGGAAGGAAAACAGACCATGCGTGTGCTTGCAAGAAATATGGCATTTCTGATGAAGAGTATTGCACTTGGGAAGGAACAGTTTGGTCTTCCTGAGACCGAGAAACGTGTATTGACGAATTTTATTTAACTGAATGAAACTACAATAGTATCTATTCAGTTATGAGCAAGTAGCAAAGCGGATTGCGAATATTCGTTTGACTAATATGGAGGAAATAGGATGATGAACGAAACATTAAAGGTATTAGAAACAAGAAGAAGTTGTAGAAACTTTAAACCGGATATGGTGGAAAAGGAAAAGCTTGAAGCAATCATTAAGGCGGGAACTTATGCAGCCACAGGTATGGGGAAGCAGTCTCCAATTATTATTGCTGTAACGAATAAAGAACTGCGTGATAAGATTGCAGAGGAAAATCGTAAGATTGGTGGTTGGGCGGAAGGTTTTGACCCTTTCTATGCTGCTCCCGTTATTTTAATTGTATTAGCCGATAAAGCAGTTCGCACCTATCAGTATGATGGCTCGCTTGTACTCGGCAACCTTATGAATGCAGCAGAAAGCCTTGGAGTTTCCAGTATTTGGATTCATAGAGCGAAGGAAGAATTTGAGTCAGACTTTGGTAAGAAGATTCTAGCTGACCTTGGTATTGAAGGAGACTATGAAGGTATCGGACATTGTGCTCTTGGGTATGCAGCAGATTCGGCTAAGGCAGCAGCACCAAGAAAAGAGAACTATGTTTATTATGTAAGATAAAGTAAGTTAGATAGATTAAGAAAAATATATTTAAAACATATTTTACGATACAGATACCTATTAATCAAAAATAGTGAACAGAAAAATAAAAATCTGTTTAACCTTATTGACTTCACTATGATAAAGTGCTATCATAGCAACATGATGTTTTAAAAGTAAGAAGAAAGAGGTATGTATGATGAAAAAATTAATTGCACTTATTATGGCAATGACCATGATGTTTTCCTTAACTGCTTGCGGTGGCAACAAAGATGCAAACGCAGGTGCTTCACAGACAGACATGGAATATGTAAAAGAAAAGGGAACTTTGGTAGTTGGAATTACAGAATTTGCACCAATGGATTACAAAGATGAAAATAATAATTGGATTGGTTTCGATGCAGATTTAGCAAAAGCATTTGCAGAACATCTTGGTGTAGATGTAGAATTTGTTCTCATTGATTGGAACAACAAGATTTTTGAATTAGATGGTAAAACAATCGACTGCGTATGGAATGGTATGACACTTACGGATGAAGTAATGAGTTCTATGAGCTGTTCGAATCCATACTGCAACAATGCACAGATTGTGATTGTACCTGCTGACAAAGCAGACCAGTATCAGACAGTAGAAAGCATTTCGGGACTTACATTTGCAGTAGAAGCAGAAAGTGCCGGAGAAAAAGTAGCAACAGCTCTTGAACTTTCCACAACACCTGTATTAGACCAAGCAAGTGCACTTATGGAAGTAGCAGCCGGAACTTCCGAAGCTGCAATTATTGATTCTTTAATGGCAGCAGCTATGGTTGGTGAAGGAACAAGTTATGCAGATTTAACTTATACAGTTGGATTAAATAGCGAAGAATATGGTGTTGGTTTCAGAAAAGGTTCTGACCTTACAGAAGAATTAAATGATTTCTTTGCAGAAATTTATGCAGATGGTTCTATGATGGAATGTGCAGAAAAGTATGGTGTGCAGCTTGCTATTATTGAGCAGTAAATTACATGTTTTAATCAAATCAAGTAGCAGGAGCTGCTATTTACAATGAAACTTAAAATACAGTTTTGTAGGTTATAAGTAGTTTAAGTATTAAAAATTGAGAGAGAAAAGGAGCGTTGCAAAATAGAAACACTCTACAAAATATGGTATTAATGTCACAAATATGTTACCGTATTTTGTATGAAATTTTTATTTTGCAACAGCTCCTTTTTCGATAAATGATACGAATTAACTGATAAAATAAATGGTTAATTTATGCAAAATACCTAAAAACAAGTATATTTTATGTAAAATAACAGTGATTTTTGCAGTTTATTTTATGTTAAAAAAGTTGTAAAGTAATAAAAATATGCCAAAACCACGTTATTTTATAGTGGCAATATATAAATTGAAAAAGAAAGTAGGATTTCTATATGGAAGTATTTATGGAACAATTGCCGATAGTTATCAAGGCATTGAATATCGGTTTTTTGCAAACTTTAAAATTATTTTTTGTAACATTGCTGGGTGCACTTCCTTTGGGACTTGTGATTGCTTTTGGCTCTATGTCACGCTTTAAGCCGCTTAGTTATTTTACACAGATTATTGTATGGATTATTCGTGGAACGCCGCTTATGATTCAGCTTTTGATTATTTACTATATGCCGGGACTTGTGTTTAAAAATCCTATTTGGGGAAGTGGAGAAAGCGGAAGATTTTTAGCATCGGCACTTGCATTTATTTTTAACTACGCATGCTATTTTTCGGAGATTTATCGTGGAGGAATCTTAAGTGTGCCTGTTGGTCAGGAAGAAGCAGGTCTTGTTCTTGGGATGACCAAAACACAGATTTTCTTTAAAATCAAGCTCCTTCAAATGGTAAAACGTATTGTACCGCCAATATCAAATGAAGTGATGACATTGGTAAAAGATACTTCGTTGGCTCGTATTATTGCCCTTCAAGAGATTATTTGGGCAGGTCAGGCATTTATGAAAGGTTCTTATGGCATTTCCGGTGCGATTTGGCCGCTGTTCTTTACAGGTATTTATTATCTTATCTTTAATGGAATTATGACCATTATTTTGAAACGTTTTGAGAAAAAATTGGATTATTTCAGATAGAATTTATGATGTGAAACGCAGAACAAACAGCGAGATACATAAATTAGAATAGTCATATTTGGTTAGCGTGATAGAGAAATGGAATGTAAATATTTACTTGATAAAGGAGAGAATGATGTCAATTTTAGAAGTACAAAATATACATAAAAATTTTGGAAAGACCAGCGTCCTAAAGGACGTGAGTTTTACATTGGAACAGGGAGAAGCCGTGTCTATTATTGGTTCTTCCGGAAGCGGAAAGACAACACTTCTTCGTTGTTTGAATTTTTTGGAGAAACCGGATAGAGGCGTGATTCGTGTAAAAGGCGAAATACTTTTTGATGCAGCAGACCCGAAAACACAATTAGAATCGGAAATTCGTAAAAAAAGACTGCATTTTGGTCTTGTATTTCAAAATTTTAACTTATTTCCACAATATACGGCATTAGAAAATGTCATGTTGGCAAAGGAATTGTTGGCAAAAGAGCTTCCGGATTACAAAGTACGGAAAAAAGAAATTCATCAAGCAATTGAAGCACAGGCAGAAGTGTTGTTGAAACAAATGGGGCTTGGGGAACGTATGAAAAATTATCCGCATCAGCTTTCGGGCGGACAATGCCAGCGAGTTGCGATTGCAAGAGCATTGGCACTTCAACCAGATATTCTTTGCTTTGATGAACCAACTTCAGCCTTAGACCCGGAACTTACAGGTGAAGTATTAAAGGTAATCAAAGAACTTGCGGATAAAAATACAACGATGGTAATTGTTACACATGAAATGGCATTTGCCAGAGATGTAGCAAATCAGGTCATTTTTATGGATGATGGATATATTATTGAACAAGGGACACCAGCGGAAGTTTTTGAAAATCCGAAGGAAGAAAGAACGAAAAGCTTCTTATCCAGCTATACACATTTATAAAAATTGAAATGTACAACCAATTACAAAAAATAGTAAAATAGTCGGGAAAATGAAATATCGTAAGCGTATCATCAGGTAGGGATACGCTTATTTTATTTGGAAAAATTGTAACGTTTTGTTTCTATATGGTTCTAATAATTAAAGAGGGAAAGAATGATATTTTTATAGGAACTTTAGTCAAAGCGAGGTGAAATATATTTTATGGATTGTTTTAGCACAAAGGGGGAATTGAAATGTCCGGATTCCTATTTTATTTTTGACAGTAAATCAGGTAAGAGGAATAGGAATTTGTTATACAAATATAGATGAAATTCTTGTAGCAAGGAAATTTGCACAGGCTCTTGAGCAATAGGATGCCCAAAAAGCATTTGATATGACGAACTTTGAAGACGGATATAATCAGATAATGAAAGCTGTAGGAGAACGTATAGAAACTTATGAAAGCTATTTGAGTGATAACGAATATTATGCAGAGGTTCTTGACAAGACGGCAGAAGAGTATTGTGAATTCCTTTATAAAAGAAAGAATCTTTGATTTTAACCGAATCAAGCTATAACTATAATTATTGGGTTAAATAATTTGTTCATAGAATAGCAGAGTGATATAATTAGTTTGAATTTCAATTGATACAAAAATTTAAAGATAAATGAAAGAATAAAGAGGTAAAAAATATGAGTTTAATGAAACTTTTTTTAGCACCATTAGTAGGCGGTATTATCGGATACATTACAAATGACCTTGCAATCAAGATGTTATTTCACCCAAGAAAAGCCATTTATATCGGAAAATGGCACGTTCCATTCACACCAGGCTTGATTCCACAGCAAAAAGAGCGAATTGCAATGTCGATTGGCAGGGTTATCAGCAGTCAGCTTTTAAATGAGGAAACGATTAAACAAACCATTGTGTCAGAAAAAACATTACAGCTAATGAAAGAAAAAATTAATGGTATGTTGTACAAGTTTAAAGAGGATACAAGGACGGTAGGAGAATTTTTAGGGAATTATATTCCGCAGGAACAAATTGAGCTACATAAAGATACCATTCGTCAACATGGCACACAATTTTTAGTGCAAAAAATTGAGCAGGGAGACATCGGAACAAAGATGGTACAACAAGCAATGAATGTGTTGCAGGAAAAATTGAAGACAAGCATTATGGGTATTTTTATAGATGAAGCATTTTGCAAGAGTATAGAAGAACCAATTGGAAAATTGGTTAATGAGATGATTGCAGAAAAAGCACCGGAAATGATTGAGGCTGAAATTGCAAAATTAGAAGAGGATGTGTTAGAAACAAAAATGCAAACTATCTACGAAATGCAGCAGCAACATATGCCAACACTTGCAGATGAAATTGTAAAGTTGTATCAGAAAACGATTGATAATTATTTGGGAAATGTCTTAGAAGCAGTAGATATTGAAAATATTGTGGTAGAAAAAGTACGTTCGTTTGATGCAGAACAGTTAGAACAGATGATATTTGGAATTATGAAAAAAGAATTGAATGCGATAGTATATCTCGGTGCAGTTTTGGGATTTTTGATGGGATTTGTGAATCTTTTGTGGTAAATATTCGACAATTGATATTTGGTGCATATAATATAGAAAGTAAAAAAAGGAATATTATAATGATATCATTCATATATTTATTTTTTCGAATATGCACCAAAGAGGAGGATATAAATGGAGTTATGTAATTATCCATGTTCTGTAAAGACACGTTATTATGAAATAGAAGCCATTGAAATCCCTATTGTTTACAATAAGTATGGAGACCATGACCCAAATGGTTTGCTATATGTATTAAAGAAAGATGCCAAAATGGTACGTCAGGGGGCGATTGCTAATTTTAATCGGGAAATACCACAGCCTTATGAGAACGTAATGCCATTAGTCATTCGTGCAAATGTTGGAGAAAAGGTGATTATCCAATTCTCTCATTCATTAAATCGAAATTTATCCATTCATGTGCAAGGTTTGCCCTATGATGTGCAAACTTCGGATGGTGCAAGTGTAGGATATAACAAAGATTCTACGACAAGGCATACGATAACATACACATGGTATGCTGCACAGGAGGGCGTGTATCTGTTTCATGATATGGGTGATGCCACAAGTAATGAGAATAGCACAAATATCCATGGATTGTTTGGTGCAATTATAGTGGAAGCGGCCGAGTCAAAGTGGTTAAATCCGCAGACTGGAGAAGAATTGGAAAGCGGATTGTTTGCAGATATTTACCATCCTGTGAAACCATCGTTTAGGGAATATGCAGTTTTCTTCCATGATGAATTGGAAATAAAAGATAAAGATGGAAATCAGCCTATCGACCATCATACAGGTTTGCCCTCATCCACAACTGCGATAAGCTATCGTGCAGAGCCTATGCGTAATAGGCATCCGTTGACAGATAATCCTGCTGACTCAGGTGAGGATATTTCCATGAGTTCATGGGTGTATGGTGACCCTGCCCCTCCGATTCTTAGGGCATATGTAGGCGACCCGGCAAAAATACGTCTTGTGCATGGTGGTATTAAGGAGACACATGTATTTCATCTTCACAATCACCAATGGCGGTTGGAAGGTGAAAATCAAAATTCTACGATTATTGATTCGATTTCCATAAGTCCGCAGGAATGTTATACACTTGACATTCTTCATGGTGCAGGAAGTCTGAACAGAACGATTGGTGATGTGATATTTCATTGTCATCTTTATCCACATTTTCACGAAGGAATGTGGACATTATGGAGAATCCATGACCGATTGGAAGATGGAACAGGAATGCTTCCGGATGGAACAAAAATTCCACCGTTAATTCCGCTTTCTGATAAGAAAATTCCACCGAAAAAAGATGCGTGGCACCCGGGATATCCGAATTTTATCAATGGAGAAGTGCAAGAACCACCATTACAGCCGCCTCTTGGAGTTTTGGATTCGGATGGAAACAATAAAATAGAACCAACACCGCTGGAAATGGCAAATTTTGTGGAAGGAGCAGAGCCTGGAGCTTTGTACTGTGATACCTGTCCGTGTCATACGGATTGCGATGTAAAGGTTTTTGAGATTGCACTTGTACAGGCAAAAGTAATATACAACAGTTTCGGATGGCATGACCCACAGGGCAGATTTTTTGTACTAAAAGAAGAATTAGAACGTCATGGTGGTTTAGAGGCATATATAAAAAAGATAGAAAATTGCGAGATTCAGGCAGAACCGCTTGTGATTCGAGCCAATGCCGGAGATTGCATAGAAGTACGTCTTACCAATCTGCTTCCGGAATATATAGAAGAAAGTCCATTCCAAATGAAAACAATCACGGATATTGTGGGGTATCATATCCATTTGGTGAAATTTGACACAATTGTTTCTGATGGTGCAGCAAATGGTTGGAATAATATTGCAGGAGCAAGAAAATATGAAACGCTGATAGAGCGTTTTTTCGCTAATACAGAGTTAAATACGGTATTCTTTCATGACCATCTTTATGCAAATTCACATCAACAGCATGGAGTATTCGGCGCATTAATTGTAGAAGAAGCAGGAGCCACGTTCCATGACGTAAGAACAGGTGAGGAATTGTCTTTTGGAACAAAGGCGATTATTCGGAGAAAGGATGGAACTTCTTTCCGAGAATTTGCATTATTTGTCCATGATTTTGCTTTGCTTTTCGATAAGGATGGAAATGCCCTAAATCCTCCGGAAGTTCCGGGTTCTCATGATGACCCGGGTGTAATGGGAATTAATTATAGATGTGAACCAATGCGGGAGAGATTGAAACGCAAGGATGACCCTGCATATATTTTCAGTTCCCTTGTTCATGGAGACCCTGCAACACCAATACTGGAAACATATCCGGGAGATGAAATCATGATTCGTCTTTTGGATGGTGCACATGAAGAACAGCATGCATTTAATCTGACAGGATTGTCATGGGAAAAGGATGTAAATGATAAAACATCACCTGAGGTTGCGGCACAAACACTTGGTATTTCAGAGGCATTTAATATAAAGATTACAAAGAAATATGGTGCAGGAGATTATTTGTATTATTTTGGAGGAATCGATGATGCATGGTTGGGACTATGGGGAATTATTCGTGCCCACAAGTATTATAATGAGAAGCTGAAACCATTATGTAAGCCAAAGGATAGTATCATTCCACTTCCTCCATGTCCTACGAAAGATTCTGTGATAAGGAAATATGATGTGGCGGCAATACAGAAGAAAATATCCTTTAATAAATATGGCGACCATGACCCGGATGGGCTTATATTTGTACCACTTAAAGACGTGGAAGCAGCTAAGGCAGAGAACTATAAACCAAAACCACTTATCTTGCGAGCAAATGCAGGTGACTGGATAGAGGTAACGCTTCACAACTTATTTGATAAGGAAAAACCGATTCCATACTTTGCGTATCCAAGCGTTCCGCTTGATTATAAGCATACGCCATCTATGCGAGTTTCACTCAATCCTCAATTTTTAAATTATGACCCGGTTAGTGATTCGGGAATTAATGTTGGATATAATAATCAGGAACAGACGGTTGGGGTAGGAGAGAGTAAGAAATATTTGTGGTATGCTGATAAAGAGTATGGAGTCAGCATGATACAATCTTTTGGCGATATGAGAAACCATAGATACCATGGCTTGTTTGGCGTTATTATAATAGAGCCTGTAGGTGCTAAGTGGTATCATAATTGTAATATTTCAGAAATCGTGTATGATGAGGAAGCAGTTATCGTTGCTCCTAGCAAAAAGGTGTTTAGAGAGTGCGTTGTGATAGGACAGAATGGTATTCGGATGCTTGATAAATATGGGGAACTGGTTAAGACAACTGTAGATGAGGATGGAGAAGAACCGGATGCAGAGGATACCGGAGAAAAGGGATATAATTATCGTTCGGAGAGATTTGCAAATCGATTGAAAAAGGATTCCAGAATATGGAAAGTATTCAGCAGCAGAGTACATGGCGACCCTGCCACCCCTGTTTTTAAGGCGTATTCACACGAAAAAATCGTATTTCGTATGGCAATGCCAGCAGATAAACCAAGAAATGTCGGCTTTTGTATTCACGGACACACATGGAGAAGACAACCCGAGGATATGCAGTCAGAAATCGTTGCACTTCAAGGTGCAGTCAGTATAGGAAATGTATATAACTTTGAATTGCATAATGGAGCATCTGCTCCGGGAGATTATCTGTATCGCTCCGGTAGTTTTAAGTGGGATGTGGAATCCGGTATGTGGGGAATTTTCCGAGTGCTGAAAAAGAATCTTTTTGGTAAATGTAAAGATATGTGTAGAATGGTATTGGAAAGGAAGAAGAATATCCGTAGGAAGAAGTAATGTAATAAAAAACTAAAAGAAGTAGAGAAAGGGGGATAATCGGGTGTTTTCCCGAACCCCCTTTCGTGATTCCGCTAAAAAATAAAGCAGTCAATCATTCCGGCTACAACGGAGATAGTCACTAAAATTAGTTAGTTTATATTTAGGAGTGTAATTGTAATAGAAAAGGTTTGCTCTGTAAACATGACATTAATATTTCCACCATAATGTTGTGCAATTTTTCGTATACTTTCTATTCCTATTTTATTACTCTCCACATTTGTGACATTCATTTTTCGTTCATTTTTCTGCTCAATTACCAAACGCTGTTCTTTTTCAAAAAATCGCAAAGAAACAGGTTGTGTGGCATCGGCATATTTTTCAATATTAGATGCAAGATTATCAAAAATTCTGCGTAATTCCTGTATATCAAATTCACCCGAAAATGCAGGACATTCTTCGAAATGAATGTCACAAAGAAACGTATCTTCCAGACAAGCCTCCCATTCATCTGCAAGCTGTTCCATTAAAAATTTCCCATTTTCAATTATTTCCAAAGTGCGGTTTCCGCCATCTAATAATTGATTTGTAAGAACTTTGATTTGCTCCGCTTTTTGCTGTATTAAGGCAATGTAGTTATCCATTTCGTATCGTTCAATTTCTGTTTTTCCCATAAGATATTCGGAATAGGACAAAATTGCAGTCAGCGGTGTTCGGATATCGTGCGATAAGGCTCGTATCAAGGCTTCTTTTTCTTCTTGCATTTGCCTTTCTTTTTGTTGTAATTCACGTTCTGTTTTGGAAAGGTAGTTAATGCTTTCCGCAAGTTCCGTAAATTCATTATTTCCTTCAAGTGGGATTTCATAATCCATTCGATGCATACGAAGTGCTTCGATTCCGCGAATAATATCTTTTAAATATGTAATTCTTTGTCCTACAAGAAATAAGAATAATACAACAAAAAGGAAAACGGCTGCTACAAAACTAAGACTTTGTATCCAAGAGTTTATCGTCCATTCGATTGTTTCAGTAAAAATAATATCATTAGTTTCACAGTAATTTAGCACAAGTGAATTTGCAGTAAGGCTTAAAAAGCTGAAAAAGAATATCGCAATCGCCATTGCTGCAGCGGATAGTCCCAGTATTTCTTGTGATAATTTTTGTCTTGTATTGTTTTCCGTTGTTTTTGTTTTCTGCTTCATTTGAATAGTATTGTTTTCAAGGTTAAGATTGTTCTGTTTCATTTGAGCTGTTTTGTTTTTGATGTTAGTTTTGTTTTTCATTTAAGTTACTTTGTTTTTTAAATTTTTCAATTTTTTAAGGTATTTATGTCACTTATATGTTATTCAACATAATATCCTTTTCCCCATGCAGTTTTAATATATCTCGGATTTCTGGAATCATCTCCGATTTTCTTGCGGATATTTTTAATATGTACCATAATGGCACTATCGCCTACCGGTTCTTCTTCCCATATGCTTTGATAAATATTGTCGAGAGAATATATTTTTTTCTTATGCGTAACCAAAAGCTCTAAAATTTTAAACTCTGTATAAGTAAGTGTAATAACTTGATTTTCACGAAGTACGGATTGATTGTCTTGGTCTAAAATCAAATCTCCAAACATAATTTGGTTTTTCGGAATCTTTGGCATTTGCATGGAAGTCGCAGGGCTGCTTCTACGTAAGATAGCTTTTACACGCATAAGAAGCTCCATATTGGAGAATGGTTTGACAATATAATCATCAGCCCCTGCAGAAAATCCCATGACTTTATCAGATTCTGTAGAATAAGCCGTTAAAAATATAATTGGTGCATCATAGTTTTTTCGAATTTCAGCCGCCGCCATAAAACCGGATAATTCCGGCATATTTACATCAAGGATATATAAATCAATTTCGGGTGATGCAAAAGAAATAACTTCTTTTCCATTTTCAGCTGCAAGTACTTCATAGCCTTCCCCTGTTAAGAGGAGTTTCAGAATATCTCGAATTTCTTTTTCATCATCTGCAATTAAGATGTATTTTTTTTCGTTTTTCATAATAGTCACCTCAAAAATGTAATTTTTATTTATACTACTTTACAACTTTTGGAAAAACAATTTTATGTTAAGTGATTTTTTCTTTATTTTGTTTTTGTGCAAAACAGATAAAATGATTAATGAAAAGTTGTAAACCGGTATTTATAAACGATATAGAATTGGTGGAAGTGTTCACATTATACCACAATTTTTTGTTTTTTGCGACTTGAACCATTAAAAGCTGTTTGTTACACTATTCTAAATATTTGTTTCAGTTTATCCGAATAATAGTGTGAACAAAAACATTTTTTGTGAAAATATAAGTATGTGAGAAAAGAAAGGGAGTAAGTGAAAGATGTCTGCAAAAGGCAAGCGATTAGATACATCAAGTATGACAAAAATAGCATTACTAACTGCATTATTAAGTGTTTCTTCTTATTTGGTTTTTCCATTGCCATTTACACCCATTGTGTTAAGCATGCATACGGTAATAGTAAATTTGGTTGGATTAATATTGAAGCCATCCCATGCGGCATATACGATTCTGGTGTATTTATTTATGGGATTTATCGGTATTCCTGTTTTTTCAGCAGGTTCGGCAGGACCGGGGAAGTTATTTGGATCAACGGGTGGGTTTTATTTCGGTTTTTTACTTGCGGTTATTGTGATAAGTTTGTGTAAAGGAAAGCGGAACAAATTTATTCGATATGCAGCTGTTACGATTGGGTTGGGATTACCAATCCAACATATATGTGCCGTTTTATTTATGTGTTTTCACAATGGGTTTAACATAAAGGCTGCGATATTAACAGTATCATTGCCATTTCTTTTGGGTGATGTAATAAAGTGTATAATAGCTTCTATGTTAGGTGTAAAAATGAATAGGGTGTTGATGCATTCTTAAAATAGTGTATTCCTATGACAAATTTGGAAATTGTGCGTTATATAAATGCCATGAAAATGGCTGTCATAACAGACGAATATATTGAAAATAACTCAGATATTTGTTTGTGGTTCGAAGTGGATGGAAAAGTAATTGAAGTGTTTCCCCGCCATTTGTTTTTTCTGTACAAAATGGATTTTTACGAAAATAAATAATAAAACATTGACGTTCTTCTTTGGGATAAATATAATAAAATGATGTGAAATTTAGGCAGAGGTTTTGCATTTTGTATATATACGAAGAATAGTGTATACATAAAATGCAAGGCTTTCTACTAAAAATATCATGCTATTATTTTCAGAAAGGAAGAAATCATATGTTAAAAAAAATAGATGATTTGGTATGGGGAGTGCCTCTTATCGTGCTTATTTTGGCAGTTGGGATTCTCCTTACGATTCGTCTCAAAGGGATTCAGCTAACGAAACTTTCGATGGCTGTGAAACAGATTTTTAAAAAGGATACCGATACAAAAGAAGGCGAAGTATCCAGCTTTGGTGCTTTGTGCATGGCACTTTCAGCAACGATTGGAACGGGAAATATTGTAGGGGTGGCAACAGCCCTTGTTACAGGTGGTCCGGGTGCATTGTTTTGGATGTGGATTGCGGCACTTTTTGGAACGGCAACAAAATATGCGGAATGTCTTCTTGCGATTAAATACCGTGTCGTTGCAAAGGACGGTCATGTAGTGGGCGGACCATTTTATTACATAGAAAATGGAATGGGAAAATCTTACAAATGGCTTGCAAAGATATTTGCCGTTTTTGGCGTAGGTGCAGGTCTTTTGGGGATTGGAACATTTACACAGATTAATGGTATTACAGGTGCGGTAAATAACTTTTTTGACCCGCAAAATATCTATACAGTTACATTGTTTGGCTCAGAATATTCATGGTCAGTTGTAATTTCGGGTATTATCCTTACCATTTGTGCGGCACTTGTAATTATTGGCGGGGTAAAAAGAATTTCTGCGGTAGCAGAGGTCATTGTGCCTTTTATGGCAATCCTTTATATTGCAGCTGCGATGATTATTTTAGTAACACATATAACGGAAATTCCAGGAGTTCTTGTGGAAATCATAGAAGGTGCATTTGGACTTCGGGCAGCAGCAGGAGGTGCATTAGGAAGTATTATGCTTGCCATGCAAAAAGGAATTGCCAGAGGTATTTTTTCCAATGAAGCCGGACTTGGAAGTGCACCAATTGCAGCGGCAACCGTAAAAACAGATGAGCCGGTAGAACAAGGGTTAGTTTCCATGACAGGAACAGTTATTGATACACTTATTATTTGTACCATGACAGGTCTTTCTATTTTGGTTACGGACACATGGAATATTGGTTTAGAAGGGGTTAGCGTAACCACAAGGGCATTTCAACTTGGACTGCCGTTTCCGGAAGCAGTATCTTCCTTCATTTTGATGATTTGTTTGGTATTTTTTGCGTTTACGACAATTCTTGGATGGGATTATTATAGTGAACGCTGTATGGAATATTTAGTAGGCGACAAGCCTGGTGTGATAAAAGTATTTCGTTGGATTTACATATTGGCGATTTTCATTGGACCTTTTATGACAATTTCTGCGGTTTGGACATTGGCAGATATCTTTAATGGACTAATGGCATTCCCGAACCTGATTGCATTGTTTGCATTAAGTGGCGTTGTAGCTTCGGAAACGAAGCAATATTTTGATAGACATCGTTAAATAATCGTTTGGATTTGTAAAGTTGTTTATATATACGAAAGATTTGCGAATGCAAAAAAATAGGAAAGAAAGCAATCAAATTATAGTAATTTATAATGGAGTTATCTATGAAAATAGAAAAAGTTTTAAATATCGAAGATACCATGACAAAACACGTTGCAGTTGTCAGGTCTTTAAATAAATGCGGAATTCGCATGATGGACCATGCAACGACTGCTATGGAAGGTTTGACGATGATTGAAATAGCAATAGAAGAAGGAAAGCCTTACGATTTAATCGTATCCGATATGTATTTTCCTATATTTCCGGGAGAATATGAAACACAGGCGGGATTGTATGTGATTGAGGAACTGAAAAAACGACAGATAGATGTTCCTATTATTGTGTGTTCTTCTGCCAGATTTCGTATACCGGAAATCGTTGGATGCATTTATTATAATGAGCTTAGAGGCGATTTGGATGCAGATATGCGGGAAATGGTAGAAATTGTAAGGAAAATGTAAGGATTTTCTTTATGTTTTTATTCTAATTGCCGATATAAATAATAGCTACGGAAAGCATCAGATTTCAATGGATTGAGATTGGAATTTGGTGCTTTTTGTAAATGAGAGAATTTCATAATTCGTAGACATTGATTTTATGCGGATTTCAGGAAAGTAT
>CALAST010000047.1 GCA_937889225.1 uncultured Lachnobacterium sp.
ACGGAACTTCTTGGAAAACACAGATACGAAAAGACATCAACCAAGCCATTCAATCAGCTTCTGATTATGATGAATTTTTACTCTTATTAAAAGCAAAAGGCTATGAAATTAAAGGCGAAACTTTGGGAGAAACTGCAAGCAAATATATCTCATTTCGTCCATCAGACAAAGAACGATTTGTGCGTGGAAGTGCAAAATCGTTAGGAAAAGAATATACAAAAGAACGCATACAAGAACGTATCAACTCTGGTTTAGAACACAAGTCTGCTATCCGTCTAAAAAAACAAAATTACAAACAATTCATTGATACAAATAATGAAAAATTTGCAAACAGTCCCGGATTAAAGCGATGGGCTACCATACAGAACTTAAAAACTACCTCTGCACTCTATAACGAAGCTCACTCCATCACAGAATTGGAACAGAAACTCTCTGTTTCTTTAGAGACTTCCGATTCTTTCAAAAAGAACCTTTTAACATTAGAAAAACGAATGAAAGTATTAGCAGAACTCATTAAATATGGGGAACAATACAAAAACAATCTTTCCTATTATTCAGCTTATAAAAAAGCAAAACATCCGGATACTTATTTTCGCAAACACGAAAGCCAACTTCTTTTATTTGGTGGAGCAAAACGAATGTTAGAGCAGATGAACGTAAATTTAAAATCTTTAAATGTGAATAAATGGAAAGCAGAATATCAAGAATTAGAAACAAAGAAAAAAGAACTTTCTGCTACTTATAAAACGTCTGAAAACGAAAGTAAGGAATTACGCAAACAATTAACACAGCTACAAAAATATCTTTCACAAGAACAAATTATTGAAAAAC
Source organism: uncultured Lachnobacterium sp. (assembly GCA_937889225.1). GTDB lineage: Bacteria > Bacillota > Clostridia > Lachnospirales > Lachnospiraceae > Roseburia. Next base: position 832 of record CALAST010000047.1, read on the forward strand.
AGAAAAAGACAAATCATGAACATATACTTTAATCAAAAAGATTACCACAAATGACAAACACGAGAATGTGGCACATTCTCATAATTACCATACCAAAAATAAAGTCTAAAAACCGATAACAGATTATTTAAAATGCTATTATACGCTTATACATCATTAATACAAATATTCCACAGAATTTGTTATTCTGTGGAATATTTCAAAAAAATCAACATTGCTCCTAAAAAATGCTGTCAGATACGCAGACAATTAAAAAATTTTTAAAAATACATTTGGCAGGAACAATCTTTCAAATCGTAGCAAACAAAAAATAATCGTATTTATTCAGTACCTTCATAAATACGATGCAAAAATCCATTCCAAATTGCTTTGCAATGGGATTTTTGCACACTTAAATCATGTTCTTACGCTCAAAACAGTAAGTGTTTTGAGCTGTACTGAATAGTTACAAATAATACATATATTCTTTAACCTAAAATATGCTCAGAATTTCTTCAAAAAATTCCAATCATACTTAATTTAAATTATTTTAGAGATTTTCACGAGATCATCACGAGATTTTTTAGGCTTACAAACCTTGAAAAATCAAGGTTTTTTCGATTCAAAATCTAATTTTCACGAGATTTTCACGAGATTGCCACGAGATTTTTATTACTGGTTCTGCATTTTCAGGTTCTCTAATTCCATCTGCATCTGCGTTAAAAATTCGGTACTTTCTTTCACGATTTCATATTTTGTTGAAGAACCATTTCCAATTTTATGAATTATATTTTTTTCTTCCAAAACAGTAATAATTTTTCTCATTTTATATTCAGAAAGGTCTATTTTTGCACGTATTTGATTGATAGAAAGTGGTTCTGCCTGTTTTACAATATAGCGTAACACAATCTTTTCTTCTTCTCCCAATTCTGGATAGGAATCAGCCAAATCAATATTCCATACTCGCAGTTCTGTTCTTTCTATGTCTGTAAATACTTCCGGACTTTTAAAATCATTGGATAATGCTGTTTTATAGATTAAAGGACCACCAAATCCTTGTCTTTCTGATGCACCGAGCAAACGAAACATTTTCATGATAATTTCATTTCTTGGTCTAGAATCTCCACCAACACGGAACTGATGCGTGGAAACTAGCATTTTCCCCGGATTTTGGAATCGGAACCATCCGTCAAACACCTCTATTTTCGTGGAAGGATATGCCTGTATATAATCTGCATGTGCAAGACAATTTACCAATCCTTCCCTTAATGTTTCATCAAAATCTGATATCGGCAAACGAATCTGTCCTTCATCCAAATTGAAACCATCCATCAACAATGATTTCAATTTTTCATATACAATCGTGTAAAAATTAAACAAATTCATTTCATAATCGCCCGGTTCATCATCTGTCACACGGTCTGTCCATCGTGGATTATTTCCCTGACGATTAAAATAATCCAAATGATACTGTGGATATAATTCCTTAATGGAATTACATTTTCCCAAGAATAACAATGTTCCTCTCCTAACTTTTAGTTCTCCAGAACTTCTGTCTATATAACAAGCACCAATTTCCGTTAGAAAATCCTGATGGCTCATTTCAATATATTTTTTCTTTGGATATCGTTTACTAACTTTTTCTTTATATGTTATAACAGAATCTAAATCCAAATCGTTCATTGTAAAATGTTCTGCCGGCAGAGTATCATGTCCTGTCTGTGCATTGCGTTCAAATGCTTCTATTTCCTGCTTTGTTGCCCTTCTGTCTCCATCTCCAGTTCGGATATATGTATTCTCTCTTTTTCCACCCACATATACCGGTTTCATATTTTCAGGTGCTTCTTTTACATAAACAATCATGACATCCATACCATCAATTTTATGAACGCTGACATCTGCATTATCTACATTTCGAAAACTCACCTTATTCGGATTAGACAGCTGATCCCATAAACTAATCTGTGCTTTTGAAACATTAGCAACACCCTTTATAATATTATAAGGTTTGTCCTCAGCTACACCCAAAATAATCCATCCACCCGAAGTATTACAAAATGATGAATAACTTTCCCAAAATGCATTTGGCAGTTCGGAAGCAGCTTTCATTTCAATATAATATTTTTCGTGAACATTCTTCAGCCATTCTTTTAATTCTTCTATTGTTGAAAATTTAGGAGCAACTATTTTCGCCATAAACACCTCTTTTTATATGCTCTATTTTATCATATACTTTCATAAATTTCGTCTTTTAATATACCCTATTCCACAAATATTTTCAATTTGTTTATAAAATATATTTTTTCTGTATACAATATTTTGATGTTTATTATTTATCTCCCCTGTTTTCCTTTCAGTTTTTCCTTTTATCCCTATCAGATATGCCTACTTTTTCTTTTCATTTATCAATAAATCATCACACTTATTGCCTGCCTTAATAACAACACTATCTAATATGGTCTATATGTTGTTAAAAATACAGAATACCTATAATTACATACCAATGCACTCATTTCTATAATTCTGGAAATAAATTAGAATCCGATTTTTCAATGATAAACAATAAATCCCTCTTATTTTCAGCATTATGATACAATACTTGTATTTTGACAAACTCTATACTATCTTTTTATGGTTCTGAAATAATAATAAATTACTTTCACAATCTGTTTTTCATTTTTGAATTTATTAAAAAATAATACATCATAAGATTTTCTATTGCTCCTATTATTTTTGCACAACAAATACATAAAACTAAAATATTAACAAATAATAAAATTAATTTTGTTGATACTCAACAAAAAAGTGTGATTATAAGTATTTATTCTCAGTTTTAAATGTTATGTTTTAGCTATATTGCATAATTACATCTATGAATTTTTGTATATTTTTAAATTTATACATTTATCGTTTGATTTCTGTTAAAATCTTGCATAACTTATCCGTTTATAGTATATTATATTTGTGAATTATGATATGTGTTGGCAGACACATACTTGGAGAAGTTGGAGCAATCTGGCTTCTCTTTTCTTTTATAAAACCAGTTCTGTCTATTCATTTTTCATTCTCCCCTGTTCAAGAGATACTCTCATTCTAAAACTTATACTACTATACTACATTTTGTAAACCAATTTTTCACTATGCTATAGCAATTCCTTAAAATAATCACACGTTCTTTGGTTATCTTCAAAAAACATAAACAAAATCCTACACTATCCCTGCTTCTTGCCATCCACCACCATACATATCATGTTGTACAGCTTGTTGATAATAATGCGTTATCGTATTGCCGGCATTATATAACGCAGTTATCATGTATGCTTTAATATTTCCAATTTTACTTACTGTTTTACGCATACAATCCATAACGTATGTTAAGTGGGAACTGTTTAATTTCAAAAACTTTGATTTTACAATCTCGTAAGGATAATTTTCTCCCGATACACGCACCGACTTTCTTTTCACACAAACTACATCACAGACAATCTGAAACAGTTCTTCATACAGTTCTCGGTCATTCCAAGTTTTGTCCTGCATAAACAGGTCATACTCTAAATTCTTTTTAATCAAAGAAATATACACAGAAGATTCATCCAATCCATCATATCCATCTGCTCTCTTATCTGATTGATTGATAGGATAGATAGGATTGTTATAATTCATCTTAGTATAACTTTTATTAGTATAGTTATTATTAGTATAATTAGGGTTCAATTCTTTGACCTCTTGCAGTTCAACTTCTGAACTTCTGCAATTCTGTCTTTCAAACTCCCTGAAGTCTAAATTTTGAACTTCTTGAAGTTCAATTTCTGAACTTCTGTAATTATCAAACTTTTCAAAGCCTAAATTTTGAATTTCTGAAAATTTCATAGCCAAATTATTCGTGTTTTCTTGCATATATTCGTGCATAGTTAAATTTTGCATATTGGAATATTCCATTTCTGAATTTCCATAAGGAATATCATAATTTGAATATGTAAAAGCAGTTTCTTTTTCTGGTCCATGAATAGAAATTGTTTCATGTGCTATCTCTTGTGGATTTTCAATTCCCAACTGACGTAAAAATGCTATCTCTGATTCGCTCAATGCATCATCTTTTCGTTCTTTTGTCTGTTTTGTTTCATAAGAAAACGGACATTCACAATCTGCTATCACTACTGGTTCTTCCGATTTTGAAAACTCGAAAGTGTTTTCTTCTTGTAACCCAAACTCAGCAAAGCATTCGTAATCATCAACATATGTTTCTTTGTAATTTTTTTCTTCCGAATAATCTTCCCATTCCTTGAAGTCTAAATTTTGAACTTCTGCAAGTTCAATTTCTAAATTTTCTGTATTATTGTTCTTAAAGCTGTATAAATCTGCTCTTTCTACTTCGTTTGAAATACTTACACTCATAATATCTGTATCTTCATAACTACTTGCTTCTGACATATCTCTATGTACTTTATCCGTATTTCTGTAACTATTTGCTATTAGAAGATCTACATCTGAGTTATCGGTGTTTCTGTAATTGGTCACCCTTATCACATCTACATCTGAGTTACCACCTTTTCTGTAATCACTTGCCTTTTGTACAATTCTATCAGATTTGCTGTTCTTTACATCACCACTATTATTTGATACATCTTTCTCTGATTTATCTGTTTCTTCTTTTTTAGGTGGTTCTGTCGGTTCTACTGTCGCAAAGTTTTTCACATAAATAATATCCGGTCTTCCAAGTCCCTGTCGTTTTTTCTCAACCAAACCAATCCCTTTTTTACTATCTAATTCTGCAAGAACTTTCACAGCAGTTGCTTTGGCACAACTCAAATCATCCATAATATTTTCCATCGTATAATAGATATAAACTTTATTCTCTGCATCCAACCAGCCATTCTTCATCGATAAAGACATTCTATCAAGCATTAATCCATACAATAATTTCGCATTGCTGGATAAATTCTTGAATTTCTTATCCTTTATTAATATTCTCGGTACACGATAGAAAGAGAACTGTTCTGCCTCTATTCCATAATAATAATCAAATCTAAATGTTTCGCCCATATTTTTACCCTTTCCCATTGATTTTTCATCTGTTTTTAACTTCTAACTACTTTCTGTAAAATTGACTTGTTCTTATTAGAGTATCTTTACAATTTTATTTGAATCCAACTTAATGAACTTAGGCGAGATACACATTATACTTATATAAAAAATTAGCATTTACTATTTTTTATATTTTGCATATACATTTCCATGTAGTTACTTCACAATCTTCTATTTTTAAAAGTGTATCTCTGATACACTTTATTTATTTGCATTATAGTTTATCACTTCATCACTCGTCAACTATTTTCTTTTTCTTTACACCAATTCTTTCATGATGTATAATATTTATTGAGGTGATGAAAATGCCAACAGAAAAACCAAGATTTTGTCTTACTGTTGATGAAGAACTTTTAAAAGAAATTGAAGATTTTCGTTTTGAAAATCGTTATCCAAGTCGTTCCGCTGCCACTTTGGAACTCATCCGTCTTGGACTTCAAACTTTAAAAAACGAACGTACTGAAAAAGGGGGAGAATAATAAACTTCCTCTTTTTGCATATTGCTTAACAATATCCCACGATAACTTCCGTTCTTTTTTTCAAATTCACTCCACAACATACAAATTAACACTTAACCTATTTTTATCTGCAATTCATCGATAACTACCGACTATTTTCGCCTTAAATTCAATACTATTCATGTGTATCTCTGCCATTTATTAAATTTCTAATTCACTTTTGCAATAAATACCTGCGATATGCTTATTTCACATACTCTGGATAACGAATCTGTACTGCCTGCCAAAAATACAATGCATATCCACAACAGAATAAATCTTCCACCGAATAACAACCTGCTTCCGTTAACTGCTCGTCCTTTTTTCTATAATTCGATACACTCGGCATACCATTACAGTACAAATTAAATGCCATACGCACCACTTTCATACTTCCACTTGTTTGCCATCCCTCATTCAAGCATTTCGGTTTTACAAATCCTGTTTTAAAATCATAAATCTGATAAACATTTTTTCGTGTATCTTCACAAATACCAAGACAATACACCAATGCTTTATGATACACATCTTCACATCTGACTTCTTTCAATTTTTCGTGATAAAACTTCTCATGTGCTTCGTTGATAAACATAATCTCTTTTTCTGCTCCTAATGTTCTACTTTCCATCTCTTTGCCCTCCTAAAAACTTATTTTAAATAAAATCAAAACCATAACAACAGAAAAAGGACATCTTTCCTTTCGGAAAAATGTCCTTCTAATAGCATTCAACTATTCAGTTTTGATAGAGTAAAACTCTAAAATATAATTGATAAGTCCATATTAGTCCACCAAAGTGCAATAATTTGATGTCAAATTGATGTCAAAATCAGTACCTAAGAGCCGAAACCCCTTGATTTTATTGACTTTATTTCTCTAATGTCTTCATCGTCGGGAGTATTCGGAGCAAAAACTTATTATCATGTATTATCAAGTATTATGCTTTTTTTCTTGATTTTCCGTAACTCCTATCAACGTATTATAGGGTATTATTCAGTATTATTCGATTCAAATTTGTTGCAATTTTGTTGCAATTTCACTTTTTTGTTGCAATTTTTCACAAGTCCATTTAAGGACTCTTTCCTAAAATAATTTCAACTTTTTTGATAAGTTTTCGATTGCTTCTGTTTTTTTCATGTCCGTAACTTCCGCATAAATATCCATTGTTGTCTCGATATTTGCGTGACCCATTACGGCTTGAATTACTTTAATGTTTGTTTCATGCTCGCAGAATCTTGTGCAAAATGTGTGTCTTAAATGATGACACGAAAAATGTGGAATAATAATTGGCTTTCTCTTTTCCTTTTTTGCATTTAAGATTTCTTCTGCATTATAGTTTTCTCGTATACGTTTGATTGCTCGATTGAGATTTTGTGGATTATGAAGTCTGCCCAAACGATTACAAAATATAAATCCGGACATTCCATCAAGAATTGTACAGTTAAATCCTGTTTCTTTCTGCCATTCATATTCCTGTTTAAATGCTTCATACACTTCATCCATCATGGGAACTGTACGAATCCCTGCTTTGGTCTTTGGTAACGATACTGCAAAATCACATTTATACGTATCCGTTTGTCTTGGATAATAGGTAACCGCATAGTTAATATGTATCAATCGTTTTTCATAATCCAAATCTTCCCAACGTAATCCGATAACTTCTCCAACACGACAACCGGTTCCCAAAAGAACAGTAAATATTGGTGACCATCTTACATACTTTGGATTATTATTGATGTAATTCATAAATGCTCTTTGCTGTTCCAATGTTAATGCGTGTCTCACACCACGATTTTTTCCCGGCTTCTTTTTTATCTCTGCCATTGCTCCGTCTGTCGGATTTTTTCGGATAATATCATCTCGAACTGCAAGCTGAAATGTCGGATGTAAAATCGTATGGATTGTCTCCAATGAATTAATTTGTAAATTTCTATCATTTATTAAATGAAAATAGAAATATACAACATCGGAATACTTGATTTCTGCGATTTTCTTTTTGCCAAATTCATCTCGGACAAATCGATTATACATATACATATAATTGGTATATGTGGTTCTTCGTAATTCCGTTTTTGTGGAAATATATCGGTCAAACACAAAATTCAAATCTGCATGACCTGCCACATAAACATCCAAACCATCTAATTGGTCTTTGACCAACTTATTCTCTTTTTCACGGAGTGTCTGTAAATCATTTGCGTATATATATCGTCTTTTTCCAAATGGGTCTGTATAAGAATATACATATCTCAAATCTTGGGAACGTTGACTTTCACCTTTTCGTAAAACTCTACCACGATTATCTTTTCTTGCCTTTGCCATTTATGCTCCTCTCCTGTTGGAAAGAGCTTTTGCACTACAGTATCAAGTTGTTTGATATAATAATTCAAGTGCCTTGTTCAAGACTTGCGTTATGGTCATGTTACGAACGGTTGCATATTCTTTTAACTTTTCAAATTCTTTATCATTCATTCGCAAACTCAATGTTTTCAGTTTTGGTTCATCTGATTTTGGTCTGCCCATCTTTGCCATTATATGCACCTCCATTCATACTCTGTACTTATTATAGATTTTGTAGCACGCAAAGTCAAGTATATTGTAGCACAAAAACTCAATTTATGAAAATTGACGAAACGTTTCCAAATACTTTTCAAACAACTCACGATTTACTAACACTACTTTGTCTAACTTATAAATTGCTTCTGCTTCTTTTGCCAATTTTTCAAACTTAGTTTGAGAAATACTATACAGTTCTGCACCTTCTCGGTATCGAAGAAATTTTTTCTCACTTAATTTCAATGTCACAAACCTTCTTTCTTTTTTCTTATCACTTCCTTATTTATATATCTGCGAATAAAGACAGCGATTTCCCTATTCGCAGATATATAACAAGAGTATATGTTCCATTACTTTTTCCCTCACAAGTGACAGTTAGGTTCTGTCCACATTGGAATTGCACCATCAATCGCTTATTTGACCGTTTCTGGAAGTATCATTATTACGAAACTGTATCTTCGCCATGTGTTTCCCAAGCACATTGCAACATAACATTCTTCGCTCCTGTCATCTTTCTTTTCTCTTTTTACAATCCTGTTTTTTTATTATGTTTTACGGAACTTGTATCAACTAATAATTTCATTTCTACTCTACTTTCTATTCTTTCATAAACAAATTAGAAAATTTATAGTTTACTTCATTATTATTGATAATACGATAATACAAAAACAAATTACTTTTGATACTATCTAAATCCATAAATTGACCATCATTGCGTGCCTGCTGTTCGGCTCCTCAGTTTCTCACGTCTTGTGAGGGTATTATTATTCAATTTTCAACGGATCATGAAAGCTTATCACAGCATATAATGAAAATGGGAATTGGCACCCTTTATAAATTCCTTTTTTCCATTTAAAATGAATTTAGACAGGATAAAGTTTGGTGGCACATTGGTGGATTTGCACCCCGTTTTTCAACGTAAATGTTTTACCCTTGAGAACAGTATATTGTCGCACCATTCATGGTCAGCACGCGTAGCAAAGTCCCTATGTATCTCGGGTAAATCTCCTGTCAAATTTTTTTTAAAGGAGTATAACTGTATGAAAGATCTTTTGGAAATTTCCTGTGGACTTGATATTCACAAAGAAAAAATTGTTGCTTGCATTTTAAAGGGTGCTTTGGGAGCATGCACTACCACCGAAATACGAGAGTTTACAACTCTTATTCCAGATATGCTTGCACTTCGTGATTGGATTGTTTCCGAAAACTGCCATCATGTCGCTATGGAAAGTACCGGTATCTATTGGATTCCCATTTACGAAATTTTAGAGGAAGCTTTTTCCGGTGATATTACATTACTCGTTGTAAATGCACGTCATATGAAAAATGTTCCCGGTAAAAAAACAGATATGCGAGACTCGGAATGGATATCTACTTTGCTTAGAGCTGGATTGTTAAATGGAAGTTTTATTCCTGAAAAAAGTATCCGTGAATTCCGACATTTGAATCGTTATCGTAAAAGCATCGTCCATGATATCACATCGCAAAAAAATCGGATAGAAAAATTTTTGCAAAGTTCCGGTTTTCGACTTTCCTCGTTTATTTCTGATATTTTTGGTACATCCGGAAAAAATATCATACGATATTTAATCGAACATGGACAAATAGACAAGAACGCTTTGAATACTTGCTTAAAAACCCAAACCAGAAATCGAATGGATGAAATACTCATGTCTGTGAACGGAACTCTTTCCGAACATCAAAAATCGTTTCTTAAGATACTTATGAGCCATTTAGACTCTCTAAACGAGCATCTTATGGAAGTAGAAACTGCCTTAAAAGAAGATATGCGTCCGTTCGCTTTACAAGTGGAACAGTTAAATAGTATTTATGGAATCAGTACTACTGCATCCTGTGCAATTATTGCAGAAATCGGAATCGATATGACCCATTTTAAAACAGCAGAACATATTTGTTCTTGGGCAGGACTTTGTCCGGGAAACAACGAAAGTGCAGGCAAACGAAAAAGTACTTCCATCACAAAGGGGAATCCTTATATAAAAAGTATGCTCTGTGAAGTGGCATGGGTAATTGCTGGTAAACGAAAAGCCTATCTTTCTGCATGGTATTGGCGTATCAAACAAAAGAAAGGTGCCAAGAAAGCGATTATTGCACTTGCCAGAAAACTACTTGTCATTATTTACACGATGCTAAAACAAGGAACTCTTTTTGATGAATCCTGCTTTGAAATCAGACGTAAAAACTGCGAACAAAAGAAACTTTCCCACTATATCCGAGAATTAGAAAAACATGGATATCTCATACAAACACAGGAAGCCTAGTTTTATATACTATCCATATTTCATGATTGGCAGCCAGTTTTATGACTGCTTTCTAACTATGCTTTCATAATTGTTAACAATATTTGTTGTCAATGTGCGAAATTTTGCTACAAACTTTTATTTTCGTAGCAATGTACAATGCATATCATTGTTCTTGGAAAGGGAAAGCTTAACTACTGCAAGAACAATAATTTATGCAATTTATATTTTAAAATTCAATATTTTCATGATAAGTTTGGATTCTATCATGTGACGAATTTCTTCATCCATGCGATAATAAATGTTACCCTTTATATCATAGAATTGTCTTACGGTCATCTTGATAATGTAATGTTCAAAATGCTTCAGTACCATTTCGATTGCTTCCATATTTCCGGACACAGCCAGCACAATAACCGGATATGGTATCAGCCACTTATATCCCGCCTTTTTCATCAAGCAGTTCCTCCATGATTTCTCTCAACTTCTGAAGTGAACTGTTTCGATGATAACAAATCGTACTTCTAACTTTGTGCATTTCATTTGCAATTTCTCCATCTGACATATCTCTATAATAAAATAATAGGATGATATTACGTTGGTGCTCCGATAAACGCTCCAACGCCTGAAACAACAATTCATCTTTTACTTCGATATCCATATCTAATACATGAAACACATCCATGTCTGTTATGTAATCTTCCATGAAACCCTGTCTGTTCAATTCATTTTCTACCAATTCTGAACTGACTATCACACAAGGCTCATCCTTTGATAATTTTCTGAGACAATCTACTCAGCATCATGTATGACTCTTTTACAGATATGGTAAAACTGCATCATAATCTCCAGTTCATGCTCGGAATAAGATTCCTCCATTCTATCCGCCTCCCTTCGGGATTTAAAAGTAAATAGTTCTTTCCCGTTCACTTTCATATCCCGAATGAGAGCTACCAAACTGTCGAAAAAAATAACAAAATAAATTATAAAATTTTTATAAACTCGTATTTTCCCCATGAATAATCCCAAATCGAATAAACACCGGATACAAATAACTATCTCCAAAACATCCTATCTTCTTCGGACCGGTAATTACAATGCCTTCTTTTTGCAAGTCCATTACTTTCTCAAATGCCATGTTCACAGTTGATTTTGTAACAGATTTTTCTTTTCTATTAAAAAAGATTTCATTTCCTTTCACTTCATAACAAAAAGATTTCCCTTTTACAGTATGAAATAAATATCCTTGAAACAATAACAATGTTTCCCATAACAACTCCTTTGCTTCTCCTGTAACAACATCAGATTTTAGAAATGCACTTAAATTTTCTACTGCCTTTTTTCTCTTACGATAACGCTTTAATCGTTCTGCAAGTTCCGACTGTTGTTCTAAATTGTAAATCGTTTTCTGGTAAGGCAAATAGCCACTGATTGCTGCAGAACTCAAACCGGTTATATCCTGAATTTCTTTTACGGATTTTCCCTCCGACTTTAATCGGTTTATCTCAATACTCACCGGGTTCTCATAAACACCTGCAGTAATCAACAGTTTTCGGATTTTTATCCATGTCATGGCAAACTCCGATGCGAGTTCATTTATTTTCATATGTCCATCTTTATCTGCAAATCCTTCCGGCGGATTTAAGTATGCCTCTGATACGGACTGTAGTAATTGCTCTGTTATTTTATCCTGATCATACTTCTGTTCCATCTTTATTTCTGACATTACTCTTACTTTCTCACAATCTATTGTTTCAATTCAAGATTTCATGTATAAAGCAAACAGAGTAATTCTGTACTGTAATCTACTCTGTAATTGCTTTTATTTGTAAGTGCTCCAAAAGATGACGTAGTGTAAATCGTCCTCTCCTCTGCTATACT
>CALAST010000048.1 GCA_937889225.1 uncultured Lachnobacterium sp.
TTTTTTAGTATATACCTTTTTTTAGAAGTGTCAAACTAACCTCTGTACAGTAACATAACATTTTAACAAAAAAACATATTTTTTGAAAATAATTGACGTTTTAGATAGATAGGTTTATAATTCAAACATATTAAATGTGCTTTTGCACAAATGTTCGGAATATAGGGAACTTGGAGGTAATGAAAATGGGAACAAAAAAGGTAATTGGTCAGGAGGCTCGACTAAACCAGCTCGTAAAACATATTTTTATAGTCGTAGTGATTGCTATTATTGGGTTGGTAACGTTAATGGGCGTAAATGTGCTTGTTGGAAAGGGATATGAACAACAAATAAACGTTACAAATGCCTTAAATCAGTATCGATTAGGTTCAAAAGCATTGACTTATGCAGTACAGTCTTATGCAGTTAGTGGTAATGAACTTTATTACGATAATTATATGGCTGAATTAAATGAAGACAAAAACAGAGACAAAGCACTTGCAATTCTTACAGAACATAATCTGGAAGATAATGAATGGGATATGATGGATGCAATTGCGGATTTATCAGAAGGTCTTGTTCCATTAGAAGAAGAAGCAATGCAAATGGTTAGGAATGGGGATTTGAATGGTGCAGTTAATGCTGTTTTTAGTGAAGAATATGAAGATACAGTTGATGAAATAAATTCACTTACAACAGAAGCGATTAATACTATTCAAGAACGTATGGCAAAAGAACAGCAAATTTTAAGTATCATTCAGTATTCGTCTGAAGGTATCTTTATTCTTATGGTTGTGATTGTACTTTGGAACATTTTAATTATCATTCGTTTTGCAAAAGAAGAATTGCTCGTACCAATTAAGAAAACCTCTGAACAGATAGTTGCTCTTGCAAAAGGTGATTTTCAGCAAGATATTGATATGTACGAAGATGATAGTGAAGTTGGTGTCATGGTTGCCGCAATCAATGAAATGAAAGAAACCACACATAACATTATTGCTGAAATAGGCGATACGCTTGAACAAATGGGTAATGGTGATTATCGCATAAACCCTAAAGCAGAATATGTAGGTGAGTATGTTCAAATTAAAGAATCTTTCCTTAAAATTGGCGAAAAGATGCGAGAGACTTTCCGTACATTAAAAGATGTTACACAACAGATTGAATCCGGTTCTGACCAGCTTGCAAGTGCAGCACAGGATTTAGCAGAAGGATGTACCGTACAAGCTACACAGGTTACAGATGTTTTAAGTGCTATGAATGATATGTCCGACAGCATGGAAAGTAATGCAAAAGAAGCGATTACAAGTATTGAACTTTCTGCAAAAGCAAGTGAAACACTTATGGAAGGTAATAAGAAGATGGGCGAATTGATTACTGCAATTGGAGAAATCAATAAATGCTCAGAACAGATTGGTACAATTATTGGTGCAATTGAAGATATTGCATCTCAGACAAACTTGTTATCCTTAAATGCTTCTATTGAAGCAGCAAGAGCCGGAGAAGCAGGACGCGGATTTGCAGTAGTAGCAGACCAGATTCGAAATTTGGCAGAAGAATCTGCAAAAGCTGCCGGTCGTACAACCACTTTAATCAATACAACAATTGAAGCCGTTTCGAAAGGAATTGAAATTGCAGGTCATACTGCAGAAGATATGAAACGTGTTATGGAAAGTGCAAAAGCATCTGCTGATAAGATGAATGTAATTTCTGATTTGTTGAGTAATGAAGTAGTACATATTCAGGAAATTAACGCAACTATGAATACCATTTCAGAAGTTGTAAATAATAACTCTGCTGCATCAGAAGAAACAGCTGCAATCAGTCAAGAACAGATGGCACAGGTAGAAACAATGGCAGAACTCATGGGACAGTTTGAAATCTAACTAAGCTAAGAAAGGATATAATAGTAAAAACGGAATCATATATAATGTGATTCCGTTTCCTGTTTTTAGATAGAAAGGAGAATGGTATTTTATGAAATGGCTTATTGCGTCAGATATTCATGGCTCTGAATATTATTGTAAAAAATTATTAGAAAGATTCGAAATCGAAAAAGCGGACAGAATACTCCTTTTAGGGGATATTTTATATCATGGTCCAAGAAATGATTTGCCAAAGGATTACAAACCGAAAAAAGTAATTGAATTATTAAATAAGATGAGTGACAAAATCTTATGTGTAAGGGGAAATTGTGAAGCAGAAGTAGACCAAATGGTTTTAGAATTTCCTGTCATGGCAGAGTACTGTATTTTAGATATGGGAGAGCATATTATTTATGCCTCACATGGTCATGTTTTTGGAGAAGATAATCCGCCAAAACTTCATAAAGGAGATATTTTACTTTGTGGGCACACGCATATCCCAAAATGTACAGAACATGAGAATTACACCTATATTAATCCGGGTTCTGTTTCCATTCCGAAAAATAATTCCCATCATGGCTACATGATATTAGAGGAAGGTGCTTTTTCTTGGAAGGATGTAGAAAGTGGAGAGTTAATTGCCGTTTATTAAACAATTTATAATTGTGATAAGAAAAAGAGCTATTGTAAAAAAAGATTGAATAAATGATAAATGTGTATTTTGGGTATACTTAATTTTATTACAATAGCTCTTTTTGTATTATTTCTTGATTTGATATGGTGGAAGTGAAGGGTCCATGCCTTTTAATTTCTGCATACCTCTTTGAATGGCATCTTTGGAATCTTTCCAGCTTGCATCTTTATTTTTATAGTCATATTTTTCAATAAACCACGCAATATCTTCATAAATACGTTCCATATTTGCAGTCATAAGCGGTAGGAAGTTATCATAAAATTCCTGTAATTCGGTAGCGGAAAGATATTTATCCGCACCATCTAACATAACAGCAAAGTGGGAAAGACAAACGCCTTTTGTCTCCATAATCTGTTTACGGAAAGCGGCATCTTTTTTATACATATTGAAGAATGTTTTTACATATGCATCAAATGTATTCTGTACGCTGTTGCAAATAAAACAACTTTCTTCTTTTGCTTTAATCCAGTCTACAATAGAGTTTGCAGAAGCAGGTTGTTTGGAGAAAAGCCCTTTTTTTGCAGGTTTTCCCGGTTTGAAATTTTTAAATTCCGCATTCATTTCATCAATCATTTTGCGATAGTGGGTTTTTAAAATCCATGCATTTCCAAGTGCATTTCCATAATCAAACATTTTTTTGAAATGTGGACGGCAAAATCCGGCTTTGTCTGTCATGGAACGAATGTCTGCCTCCATATAAGAAGCACCATGACCTAATACATAATTCATAGCATGTTCTTCTGTTTTTCGTTCGATATAACAGAATGGACACTCTCCGGCATTTTCAAGGGCATCGTTAATGGGAATTGTGTGTAATTGTTCTTTCATGTTTTAATCCTCCGGCTGATAGGTTTTATAAAAATGGATAAAGCTCTCCAATGCTTTTGATTGTTTTACGGATTCTTTATAAGCAAAGCCAATTTTACGTTTTGGAATTGTAATATCTAATGGAATTTCGATTAATTTTCCGTTTTCCAGTTCTTTATGAACAAAACGTTTGATGACACAAGCCACTCCAACACCGATTTTTGCGAAATCAATTAAAAGTCCCATATCAGAAATATCAATGGATTCCGAAATTTCAATCAGGTTTTTCTGGAAGTAATCATCAATATAACGGCGGGTAAAATTATGTTTGTCCAATAACATCAATGTAGCATTTTCTAGAATTTTGGAATTTTTAATGCCACGTTCTGCCAGATTTTCTAAATATCCCGGACTTGCAACAAAAATGTCCTCAATATCATCTAAGAAATCAAACTGAAAACCTCTTAAGATATTCGGTTTTGCAATCAAACCAATGTCAATTTTATTTTCCTCTAATAAACGCAACGTTTCGTGTGTAGACTGACAATTAATCGAAATGCTGATATGCGGGTTTTGGTGTACAAATTCTGTCAAATACGGTAACAGGATATGCTTGCAGAGAGTAGTGCTGACACCAATCTGGATACGACCCACCCCTAATTCAATGGAACGCTTTAATTTATCTTCTCCTAAATTTAAAGTTTCAAATGCCTCTTTGACATGGTCATAAAGCAAAGCCCCTTCATCTGTTAAAAGAACCCCTCTCGAACTTCTGGAAAAAAGTTTGCAGTTTAGGCTTTCTTCTAATTTCTGAATGGATTTACTGATAGCAGGCTGGCTGATGTAAAGTTCCTTTGCAGCTTTTGAAATATTTCCTGCGTTTGCGACTGTGTAGAAAATCCAGTAAGAAGATAAATTTTGTGTCATAAAATCACCGGTTCCGTTTTTTAACCGAATCAACCGCAAAAGAGGTTATTTGGTTAGAGCAAGTAGTCAAGCAAATTGTGCGAATATCCGCTTGACGTTCGGAATTTTCCTTTCCTAAGTATTGTTTAACAGATTCATACAGTTTCACATAAATGATACCAATAAGTTAAAATTTTAATAAAATATAAGAATAATAATTGTTATTATATTTTTGTTGATTTAACCGAATCAAGAAAATCCCCCACTTCAAGTGCGTAGAGCACTAAGTGGTGGGTAGGGGGAGTTTCTTGTGTCAGGTGGAGATTTCAAGCTCCATCTGACAAACCGCAAAGCGGTTATTCGGTTATGAGCAAGTAGCGATAGCGGATTGCGAATATCCGCTTGACATGATAACTTTAATTATAATAAATATATTATATCATAAAATGAAGTTATGGTAAATATGTTAATTATGTATTTTTATTCTATATTTGTTTATGGTAGTATAGATGAAGATGAAGCGAAGCAATTCGCTTAAGAAAGACGATTTTTAGGAGGTTATTTCCATGGGAATGACAATGACACAAAAAATTCTGGCAGCACATGCCGGTTTAGAGTCCGTAACAGCAGGACAATTAATAGAGGCGGATTTAGATTTGGTACTTGGGAACGACATTACTTCACCGGTAGCGATTCACGAAATCGAAAAGATGAATGTAGATGGCGTATTCCATAAAGATAAAATTGCATTGGTTATGGACCACTTTGCACCAAACAAAGATATCAAATCTGCACAGCATTGTAAATGTGTGCGTGAGTTTGCGTGTAAAAATGAGATTACAAACTACTTTGATGTAGGAGAGATGGGAATTGAACATGCACTTCTTCCGGAAAAAGGCTTAACTGTTGCAGGTGATGTGATTATTGGTGCTGATTCTCATACATGTACATATGGTGCACTTGGTGCATTTTCTACCGGTGTTGGAAGTACTGATATGGCGGCAGGTATGGCAACCGGAAAAGCATGGTTTAAAGTTCCATCTGCAATTAAATTTGTTTTAACAGGAAAACCGGCTAAATGGATAAGCGGAAAAGATATTATTTTACATATTATTGGTATGATTGGCGTAGATGGTGCGTTATATAAATCTATGGAATTTGTAGGCGATGGAATTGCATATCTTAGTATGGATGACAGACTTACGATTGCGAATATGGCAATTGAAGCAGGTGGAAAAAATGGAATTTTCCCGGTAGATGATGTAGCAAGAGAATACATGAAAGAACATTCCAAACGTCCATTCGTAGAATATACAGCAGATGAAGATGCGGAATATGATGCAGAATATGTCATTGACCTTAGTGCTTTAAAACCAACCGTAGCATTTCCACATTTACCGGAAAATACACGCACGATTGATGAAGTAGGCGATGTGAAAATTGACCAGGTTGTAATTGGTTCTTGTACCAATGGTCGTATGGACGATTTGAGAATTGCCGCATCTGTTATGAAAGGCAAAAAAGTCGCAAAAGGCGTTCGTGTTATCGTAATTCCGGCAACACAGAAGATTTATTTAGATGCAATGGAAGAAGGATTGCTTCGTACATTTATTGAAGCAGGTGCGATTGTAAGCACACCAACTTGTGGACCGTGCTTAGGTGGATATATGGGCGTTCTTGCAGAAGGAGAACGTTGTGTATCTACAACGAACCGCAACTTTGTAGGTCGTATGGGACATGTGGAATCGGAAGTATATTTAGCAAGCCCGGCAGTTGCAGCAGCAAGTGCGATTACAGGTAAGATTTCAGGACCGGACGAAATCTAAATAAATTATGTGTTTCATTGACTTATTCGAAATGTAGGTTTGTCTGCATGCGATATCAGTTATGAACAAGTATTCAAGTGAACTGCAATATTCGCTTGATATAGACAATTATGAATGAAACGAAAAGTATATCCGTTAGTGGATATATTAGAAGAAAGGAAAATAACATCATGAAAGCAGCACAGGGAATTGTATTTAAGTATGGAGATAACGTAGATACTGACGTTATTATTCCGGCAAGATATTTAAATTCTTCTGACCCAAAAGAACTTGCAACACATTGCATGGAAGATATTGATAAAGAATTTGTAAATAAAGTAAACGCTGGCGATATTATTGTAGCAAATAAAAACTTCGGATGCGGTTCATCCAGAGAGCATGCTCCAATCGCAATTAAAGCCGCAGGCGTAAGTTGTGTTATCGCTGAGACATTTGCCCGTATTTTTTACCGCAATGCCATTAATATCGGTCTTCCGATTATCGAATGTCCGGAAGCAGCAGTTGCAATTCATGCAGGAGATGAAGTAAAAGTAGATTTTGACTCCGGTATCATTACCAATGTAACTACAGGAAAAAGCTATCAAGGTCAGGCATTTCCACCATTTATGCAAAAAATCATTGCATGTGAAGGGCTTGTAAACTATATTAATCAAAAATAGGCGACAGATACATTTTTTTCATAAATTTTTCTCCTCGAATAAAGAGTTCACTCGGAACTCTTGGCACACATAGCGGAATAAAAAGTATTCACTTTTTCCGCTTGTGATGCATTCTTCGTGGAGAATTTTTATTTTAAAATTGATTTATATTTATTTTGTTTATTGCATGTAAAAAACATTTTATTAGAAGATATAATTATTTTTCGTGTTATATTTAGGATTTACTCATTCATAGTTATTTATATGATTTTAAATAATTAAGAAATTTCTCTGAAATCTTAAGTTTAATATAAATATCTGCATAATCCTTTGGAGATAAATCAACAATATAATTTTCCGGATAATTTTTGGGAATACCATAAGATTTTGCTAAATCAACAGCTTTATTATAGGCAATAGCAGCTTTTATTTCGGTAGAGTATATTCCTATTGTAAAGTTTCCATGGATATGCAGTTTCACACGATAACGATATGTGCCTTGTGGGGTTTGAAAGCGAAAAACACCATAATATGGATTTACAATTACAATGTTTGAATAGCGAAAATCACTTTCATCACCATTAACGAAATAATAATCCCGATTGCATACACTATGGTTTCGAATGCCATAACGGGAAAATAGCGTCACCTGCATACCATAATCATTTATATAAAGATGCCCCTTTCTTTGAAGAATTTTATGGCTGCTATAATAGAATAAGTCATCAATATCAAATTTCAGTTCTTCATCTTCGGAAAGATAGTAACTGAAATAATTTTTTCTCAAATAGATAGGGTTGCCAATATATAGGCGATTATCACGAAAATTAATAAGTGAAACTGCTTTTTCAAAAGAAAGGCATGTCAAAAAATCATTAACTTCTTCTAATTTAATGTTTGAAGAAAGCAGATTTGATGCTTCGAAATATGCCTTGCTTGCATCATCTTCAGCAGAGAAACTTCCAAGACTGATATGTTTGTTTTGATATGTAATGTTGGAGCGATAGTAAATTGTGCCATCTTTTTTGATTGCTTGATATACACCTGATTTCATTTGTTAAATCCTTTTTGAAGTATTTATGGAAAAATATGATTCAATAAGTTGTAATCGGTTCTATGAATATCCGCTTCACTTTTATTACAACATATTTATAGATTGTACTATAAATGAAAAATATTAGCAATTCATCTTATGGATAAAGTTTTATAAAGTAAGAGCGGCAAGAAAATAAAAGACATCTTTTTAGCAGTTGACAGAAAAATATGGAAAATCTATAATAGAACAATATGTAATATAAAATCTTTAAGAGAAAGGAATAGATTTCTATGAATTTATTATATTCCAGCACAAGAAACAAAGAAGAAAAAGTAACCGCTTCACAGGCAATTTTAAAAGGTCTTGCAAATGATGGAGGTTTATTTGTACCGGATGAAATCCCTGCTTTAGATGTAAGCTTGGATGAATTGGCAAATATGTCTTATCAGGAAACGGCTTACGCAGTAATGAAACAGTTTTTAACTGATTTTACAGAAGAAGAATTGAAAAACTGTATCGAAAAAGCGTATGACAGCAAATTTGACACAGCTGAGATTGCTCCACTTGTAAATGCCAATGGTGCATATTATTTGGAATTATTCCATGGTTCTACCATTGCATTTAAAGATATGGCATTATCTATTTTGCCGCATCTTCTTACCACATCTGCACGTAAAAATAATGCAGATAATGAAATTGTAATCTTAACAGCAACTTCCGGCGATACAGGAAAGGCTGCAATGGCAGGATTTGCAGATGTAGAAGGCACTAAAATTATTGTATTTTATCCAAAAAACGGTGTAAGTGCCATTCAGGAAAAACAGATGTTAACACAGAAAGGCAATAATACCTATGTTGTTGGTATCCGTGGAAACTTTGACCAGGCTCAGACCGGTGTAAAACAGATGTTTTCGAATCCGGCATTAAAAGCACAACTGAGTGCCGCAGGATATCAGTTCTCCTCCGCAAATTCCATTAATATTGGTCGTTTAGTGCCACAGATTGTGTATTATGTATATGCTTATGCAAAATTGTACGCAAATGAAGTAATTGGAAAAGATGAAAAAGTAAATGTTGTTGTTCCAACAGGTAATTTTGGCAATATTTTAGCAGCATACTATGCAAAAAATATGGGACTTCCAATTGGAAAATTGATTTGTGCATCCAATGAAAATAAAGTATTATTTGATTTCTTTGCGACAGGCGAATATGATAAAAATCGTGAATTTATGTTAACAAATTCACCTTCTATGGATATTTTGATTTCTTCCAACTTAGAAAGGCTTATTTATCGTATTGCAGGAAATGACGCTGAGAAAAATGCAGAGCTTATGAAAGCTTTAAGTGAAAACGGAAAATATGTAATTTCCGAGGAAATGAAAGCAGAATTATCTGATTTCTATGGAAATTACACAAGTGAAGCTGAAACAGCTCAGGTTATCAAGGACATTTATGAAAATACAGGCTATATTTTAGATACACACACAGCCGTAGCAGCAGGTGTATACAATAAATATAAACAGGAGACAAATGATACCCAAACAAAAACCATCATTGCTTCTACTGCAAGCCCATTCAAATTTACAAGAAGCGTTATGAATGCCATTGATGAAAAATATGGTGACTGGGAAGATTTTGCGTTAGTGGACGAATTGAGCCGTCTTGGCAATGTAGATGTGCCAAATGCAATTAATGAAATCAGAACAGCTCCAATTTTGCATGATACTATATGTGAAGTGGAAGAAATGGAAAAAGTCGTAAAAAATATCTTAGAAATTTCATAACTTTTAAGAAAATAACTGTTTTTGTGCATTTTGCACAATGAAATTATTAATAGGAAATGTCGATTTCTAAAATTTACTAATTTTAAATTGACATTTCTTTATTTTTATAATAAAATAAATTGATTTTTTAGACGAAATTGTATAATCTTTAATGATAATTCGCCATATATAAATTGCATTTTATTCATAGGATTTAACAGAAATCGAAAAAACAATTGTTCGGTTATGAGCAAGCAGCAAAGCGAATTGCGAATATCCGTTTAACGATATATGAGAGTGTAGCTTGTTGTTATAGACAAATATTTAACATATTTTTCGGAGGTGGATACAAGGATATTAGATAAGAGAGAACGAACACATTATATGTAAAATTAGAAATTTTAAACAAAAAGAAAAAACAGGAGAAAAAATATGTTTGAAAAAATTAA
Source organism: uncultured Lachnobacterium sp. (assembly GCA_937889225.1). Classification (GTDB taxonomy): domain Bacteria; phylum Bacillota; class Clostridia; order Lachnospirales; family Lachnospiraceae; genus Roseburia. The sequence goes on from CALAST010000048.1 coordinate 9,964, forward strand.
ATCCTATAATATTAAAAAACGATTAAATACAGGATATTTAATCGTTATTGGTGCAATGATTTTATCAGGAATTATCAGTATTGCATCACTTGGTGTCTTAAAGACAAGTTTAGATAATTTCGTAGAGAGAACAAATAAAGCAGATACCATTATAAAACTTTGTCGTATTAATACGAATATTGCGGCTCGTAATGTACGAGAAATGGCACTTGCAACAGACACATCCACCTATTGGAAATACGTACAAAGAATTGACTCCAGCATGGAAGAATTATGGATAGAAGTAGCACAGTTAGAAGCTACAGGTGTATTTGATGCAGAAACTTGTGCTAACTATAAAGAAGAAATCAGACTTTGGGAAGTAGTTGCTTATGAAATTGTTGATATGATAGAAGCAGGACAGCATGAGGCAGCGATTGAACGAATTTTAAACGAATGTGTACCGGAATTAGATGCATTGGTTGTTGTAGCCAAACAGTTAGACCAAATTACCAATGAACTTATGGATGAATCCGTACATCTTTCCAATATGGTATTTAGTATTGGGATTGGTGCAATCATTATCTTTGCTGTTTTAGCCACCGTTTTGGCATTAAAGATTGGAAAAGCAATTGTTTCGAGTATTACAGAACCGGTTGCAGAAATTAAGGAAGCGGCAGAGCAGTTAGAACAAGGAAATCTTCATGCAGAAATTACATACAAAGGAGACGATGAAATTGGAGAACTTGCAGAATCATTAAGAACTGCACTTTCTATCCTTAGTACTTATGTAGAAGATATTGCATATGTGATGAATGAATTTTCCAATGCAAACTTCACGGTTCAACCGACAGCTGATTGGAGAGGTGAATTTATCCGTATCCACGAATCAACCAACGATTTTGAAGAAAATATGGCTCGTGTAGTAAAAAGTATTGAAGGCGTATCTGAACAAGTATCCGGTGGTGCGGAACAGATTGCACAAAGCTCTACAGACCTTGCAACAGGTGCTTCTGAGCAGGCAGGTGTTACACAAGAACTTGCCGCAACCATTACAACGGTTGCAGGTGAATTAGAGGAAACTGCAAACACAGCTGTAAATGTAAGTAAGAAAGTGGATGCATTCGGTGGAGAAATCTTAAAAGGAAATAAAAACATGCAGGAAATGCAGGTATCCATGCGAGAAATCAGCGAATCTTCACAGAAAATCAGCCACATTATTGATACCATCAATGATATTGCGACACAGACGAATTTGCTTGCCTTAAATGCTTCTATTGAAGCAGCTAGAGCAGGTGATGCAGGACGAGGATTTGCTGTTGTAGCAGACCAGGTATCTATTCTTGCCGCACAGAGTGCAAATGCAGCAAAAGAATCCAACAGTTTAATCGCATCTTCTCTTGAAGCGGTAGAAAAAGGTATTGCCATTGCAAACGAAACTGCTGCTCAGTTAGAAAAAGTAGTAGGAGATTCTAAGGAAATTACAAAAGACGTTCAGACTGCTGCTGAAATCTTAAAAACACAGTCTGCTTCTTTCGAACAGATTATCAATGGCGTTGACCATATTAATGAAGTTGTACAGACCAATTCCGCAACATCTGAGGAATGTGCTGCTGCAAGTCAGGAAATGAGTGCACAGGCAGAAATGCTTCATGAAGAAATTAAAGGATTTAGAGTTAGAGGATAACAGAATAAAAAAAGATAGAAAAAAGCAGGTTCTTCGGAACTTGCTTTTTTATTGTAAGAACTTCCGATTGCTTATAACCAAAAAACTGCGTAACAGACATTCCTCTGTTACGCAGTAATAGTAAGATTTTTCGTAACTATTCAGTATAGCTCAAAACACTTGCTGTTTTGAGCGTAAGAACATGATTCAGGTGTGCAAAAATCCCATTGCGAAGCAATCTGGAATGGATTTTTGCATCGTATTTATGAAGGTACTGAATAAATACGATTTTTCAAGAGAAAGGGAGAGAGGTTGTTTTTCTACTGCTTAAAGGCAATGGATGTTATACAGCCTGAAAATGTTATGAAACGTAGAAAAAAAGGTTTGAATTTTGGAAGACGCAGAAAGCGGTTTGATAAAGATATTTTTTTGGAAGGGTTTAGCTGGGTAGTGCAGATTATAGGCGTGATTTTAATTGCTTATGTATGTGTGGCTTTTTTCGGAATTCGCACAAACGTAGTAGGGCAGGCAATGGAAGAAAATTTAAATAATGGAGATTCCGTTCTGATGAATCAATTTGTCTATATCATGTCTAATCCCAAGGCAGGAGACGTTGTAGTATTTCAGCCAAATGGAAATGAAAAATCACATTATTATATTCGCCGTGTTATTGGTGTGCCGGGTGATAAGGTGCAAATCAAAGATGGTGCTGTTTATATTAATGGGGAATTGTTTAATGAAAAAGTAACGGTTTCTTCTATAGAAGATGCAGGTGTTGCAAGTGAGGAAATCAAATTAGGGAATGATGAATATTTTGTGTTAGGGGATAATCGAAATAACAGCGAGGATAGCCGTTATGCGAATATCGGCAATATCAAAAAAGAGTATATTGTTGGAAAAGCGTGGTTTCGATTTAATTCCTTTCGGGATATGGGTTTTATACATTGATATCTATGATGTGAAGTGTTGCGTATCCGTTTTACTGTAAAATAAACAGTTTTTTAGCCGAGATTTATCAAGAAAATTTTCGATTTAAGCATATAAAGCATAAAGTATAGGATGTTTAAATTACATAATAAAAAAGCGAGGTAAATAAAAGATATGAATTTTCAATGGTATCCGGGGCATATGACAAAAGCAAAACGTCAAATGCAGGAAGATATTAAGTTAATAGATTTAGTCGTAGAAATTGTGGATGCGAGACTTCCTCTTAGCAGCCGTAATCCTGATATAGATGAGTTGGGGAAAAATAAATATCGCATGATTTTAATGAATAAAGCCGATTTAGCCGATAAAAAAGTAACGGAAAAATGGAGTGCGTATTTTAAAGAGAAAGGTTTTTTTGTATTCAGTTTAGATGCACGTACAAAAAACGGTATGAAATCCATTACGGATTTGATAATGGAAGCATGTAAGGAGAAAATTGAACGAGATTTAAAACGTGGCATAAAAAATCGGCCGGTACGAGCAATGGTAGTCGGGATTCCGAATGTAGGAAAATCCACATTTATTAATTCTTATGCTGGCAAGGCTTGTGCAAAAACAGGCAATAAACCGGGCGTAACAAAGGGAAAACAATGGATTCGCTTAAATAAAAATGTAGAACTTTTAGATACACCGGGTATCTTATGGCCAAAGTTTGAAGACCAGATGGTAGGGTTGCGACTGGCACTTGTTGGTTCAATAAAAGATGAGATTTTAAATATTGATGAATTAGCCATTGAGTTAATAAAATATTTGACACTTCATTATCCAGGCGTACTTGCAGAACGCTATGATTTGGAAGAAACAGAAGATGCTACAGAAGTGCTTATGAGAATTGCGAAAAGCAGAAATTGCCTAAGCAAAGGAAACGAACTGGATTATAGCAAGGCTGCTGTTTTATTGATTGATGATTTCCGTAGTGGAAAAATTGGCAGATTGTCATTGGAGATGCCACCGGAATTATAGATTTTTATGGCTGAAAGGTAGTAGGAATTTAGAAATTATGAATACTAAGAAAATAGGGGAAATTAAAAATGAGCTTACCTGTCTTTTGGAAGAAAAGAAAAGATTTCCTCTTTCAAAAGTAGAGGCATTTATAGAAAAATATCAAACAGATGAACGAAGCGGTGTGCAAAAGATAGTGGAAAGTGCGAAAAAGCAGAAAGAAAAATACCTTGCTGAGTTAGTTCGTACGGAAAACTTAAAACAATATGAAAAAGAATATGATAACTATTGCTATATATGCGGTATAGATGAAGTAGGCAGAGGTCCATTAGCAGGACCGGTGGTAGCCGGTGCTGTAATTTTGCCAAAAGATTGTGATATTTTATATATCAATGATTCCAAAAAACTGACAGTTGCCAAAAGAGAGGCTCTTTATGAGAAAATTATGGAAAAAGCAGTATCCGTTGGACTTGGGTTTGTGAGTCCTGAGCGAATTGATGAAATTAATATTTTACAGGCAACATATGAAGCCATGCGTGAAGCGATTTCCAATTTAAATCCACAGCCGGATTTACTTTTAAATGATGCAGTCACGATACCAAAAGTGGCAATTCCGCAAATTCCGATTATAAAAGGAGATGCAAAAAGTATTTCCATTGGTGCTGCAAGCATTGTTGCAAAAGTGACAAGAGACCGCTTGATGGAAGAATATGACAAAATGTTTCCACAATATGGATTTGCCTCAAATAAAGGCTATGGTTCGCCAGAGCATATACAGGCAATTCAAACGTATGGTTCGACACCGATTCATCGAAAGACATTTATAAAAAATTTTATTTGAACGCAGACAAGCAACGAAGTTGCCTGCGTTCACGAGCAAGTAGCGAAAGCGGATTGTGAGTGTCCGCTTTACAAAGGAGGAGATGTTTTATGTTAATTTCTGAATTGACAAGACATTACAATAGTAATACAAATTCATCGAAGAAAACTTCCGCTGCCGGAACGAAAGGTGTGGAACGTCTGACTTCTTCCGTAAGAGAACTTGCAAAAGGAAATATCTTTGAAGGTACGGTTAATTCCGTAAAAGGCGGACAGGTTGTATTAGGACTTTCAAATGGAAATGTTCTTACAGCAAAATTAGATGCCACGATACAACTGTTACAGGGGCAGTCTATGTTTTTTCAGGTAAAATCAAATGATGGCAATACCATAGCCATTTGCCCTTATATGATAGATGGTGAGGGTGCAAATCCAACACTTATGAATGCTTTAAAAGCTGCAAATCTTCCAATAGAAGGAAGATATTTAAGTATGGTAAATACCATGATGCAGGAACAGATGCCAATTGATAAAAACAGTATGATGCAGATGGCACGTATCCTTATGGCAAATCCGGATGCAGATGTGCAGACACTTGTACAGATGAAGAAATTAAATATTCCAATCACGGCAGAGTTTATAGCACAGTTTGAAAACTATATGGACGATAGTAGTGAGATACATTCCGCAATAGACCGTTTTATCACAGAACTTCCATCCGCACTTAGTAATAGCGACTTATCATTGCAGCAGATGAAAACGTTTGATAGTCAATTTTTGATGTTGTTAGCAGATAACATGGAAGGGGGACAGAACCTGCAAAATAGTATGCAATCTGCACAAATCGAAGATTTGCAAAGGATTCTTACAAACAATGGAAATCAAGAACCTTTAGTAAGAGGGCAAGCAATAGAAAATATTATATTAGGGGAAACAACACTTTCAACGATAAATACCAATGCAGATGGCATAACAATAGCCCCGCAGTCTGTTGCAAAAGGAACAGAAACCATAGAGGTTATACTCAAACAGACACTAGGAGAGAATGAGAAACATACTATAGCAGATGAAAGTATAAATCAAACAATTTCATCTGAAAAAGTAACATTAAATAGAGAATTGCTATCACTTATCAAACATACGCTTGGTGATATTGGCATCAAAGCAGATGATTCGCCATCTGTTTTATTGCAAAAATTAGCTGCTTATATTGGAAGCGAAGAATCGCTTTCCAAAGCACAGTTGACAAAATTGTTTTCAAACAAAGAAATGACTTCTTTTTTGCGTGAAGTAATGGAAGACCAGTTTTTATTATCTCCAAAAGAAGCAGCGGAAGCGGAAAATATAAAAACCTTATATGAACGCTTGCAGACGAAAATGAATGGTTTAGACCAACTGATGCAAAATGCGGGCATAAAAGAGAATACGATTGCACAAACGCTGCAAGATGTTCGTGGCAATATTCAATTTATGAACCAAGTAAACGAAGCCTATACATTTATACAGCTTCCGCTTAAAATGTCAAATCAAAAAGCAAGCGGTCAGCTATATGTGTATACAAATAAAAAAGATATTGGAAATTCAGATAAAGAACTTACTGCATTTTTGCATTTAGATTTAGACCATTTAGGGGCAACCGATGTGTCGGTGCGGATGCTAAAAAAAGAAGTAAGTACAAAGTTTTATATGGAAACAGAGGAATCTTTTGCATTAATGGAAACATATATGCCAATGCTTGAGGAACGCCTTCGAAAAAAAGGATATAATTGTAAAGTGGAGATTATTAACGAAGAAAATCATGTGAACTTTGTAGAAGATTTTTTGAAAAAAGATGCACCTTCAGCAGGTCAGCTGCATAGATATTCATTTGATATGAGGGCATAACTATTTGTGTTGCCTGCCAAAAATAGTAGGATGGAGACGAACATGGCAGAAAAGAGAAATTGGGAAAAAGCAGGCAAAACTGCGGTTGCACTTGCTTATGAACCGGGAGATGTAGCACCAAAGATTTTAGCAACGGGAAAAGGGGAAGTTGCAGACCGTATTATTGAAAAAGCAAAGGAAAGTAACGTGCCTTTGTATAAGGATAACAAACTGGCAGATACGCTTTCACGATTGCAAATCGGGGATGCCATACCGCCTGAATTGTACGAAGTGGTAGCGGAAATTTTAGTATTTGTGGATGATATGGACCGTATGAAAGCGAAGTTAAATGGTTCGGTGAAAAAATAACAGGGATGCTGTATCAAAATGGAAAGGTTAAGAATTTTAACAGAAGTTGCAAGAGTAGCTATTTAGTTATCAGTAAGAAATATAGAAAGGTGTAAGATTGAACAAAAGACAGATTGGTGCAGAGTATGAGAAGAAGGCAGTTGCATTGCTTTTAGAAAAAGGATATGAAATTTTGGAAGTAAACTATCGAAACAGAATGGGTGAGATAGACACTATTGCAAAAGATGGGAAATATATTTGTTTTATTGAAGTGAAATTTCGAACAAACAGCGATTTTGGTTCTCCATTGGAAGCAGTAGATGCAAAAAAACAGAAGCAGATTCGAAAAGTTGCATGGTATTATTTGATGTGTCATGGCTACAATGAATGGACTCCATGCAGATTTGATGTGATTGCGTATGAGGGGGAAGATGTTATGCACTTAGAAAATGCTTTTTGAACGCAGAACAGACTATTGCCTTTTATCAACGAATCATATAAAGTATATGGTAAGAACAGATTTGAAGTAGATATTTAGTAATCAAAGAAAGTAGTATTTGTCTTTATAAAACATATGAAAAATAGGGAGAAGAATATGGAATTTATCAAGAAAAATAATGAGAATGTATTAGTCGTAAAAGAGTACGAACTTCGTAATGGAAACACAATGCCGCTTTTGCATTTTCCATTATTGGAGAAAACCGGAATTGTAAACCATTGCTTTACAACCAGATTTGGTGGAGTAAGCGAAGGCCATTGTGCAACGCTGAATTTGAGTTTTGCCAGAGGAGATGATGTGGAAGCAGTAGAGAAAAATTTTGACCTCTTGGCAGAAGCTATGGGGATATCCGTAGAGGACTTTGTATTTTCAGACCAAACCCATACTACAAATATTATGAAAGTGACAAGCGAAAATAGGGGAAGTGGGATTGTAAAAGCAAAAAATTATTCTGATATTGATGGTTTTATTACAAATGAACCAAATGTAATGCTATCTACCTTTTATGCGGATTGCGTACCGTTGTATTTTGTAGATACCGTAAATAAAGCAATCGGCCTTAGCCATTCGGGATGGAAAGGCACAGTAAACAGAATGGGAAAAAAGACCTTAGATGCTATGAAAGAAGCCTATGGCACAAATCCGCAAAACGTAATTTGTGCAATTGCACCATCAATTTGTGTAGATTGTTATGAAGTGAGCGAGGATGTGGCATCGGCATTCCGTGAAGAATTTAAAGGACATGAGGATGAAATTTTAATTAGCAAAGGCAATGGAAAATACCAATTAGACCTTTGGAAAGCAAATGAGATTGTATTATTGGAGGCTGGTGTAAAGAAAGAACATTTGGCAGTAACTAATATTTGCACCTGTTGCAATCCGAAATTATTATTCTCTCACCGTGCAAGCAGAGGAAGACGCGGCAATCTTGGGGCGTTTCTTGGCTTGAAATAAAGGAAATTTTAGCTATTATTGTAGCTATTGGGTTAAATTATATTTTTTGAAAAAAGTCGGTTTTACGAAATTTCGTGTATCCGACTTTTTTCTTATTTTCTTTGTTTGTGGCATATTTAAAATTTTATTTATCGAATTCATGTTAAAGGATTGGTAACATTTTTAGAGTTATAAAGTGCTGTGACATTAAGAAATTCCTAAGAAATTATTCAAGTCGTCTTAATTGCATATTTTTGGAAAAATGCTACACTAAAATTGAAAAGCGAAGCAGCAGAAAGGAGAATAATATTATGAAAAAGTTAAATATGACTAAAATTTTATTTAGCATTTATTGTTTGTTATTGATATGGATAATTTTATTCAAAATGTCATTTACATTTGCTGAAATTAAGTTGTTATTTGGTATTAGAAGTATAAATTTTATTCCATTTTATTATGAGGATGTTGTAACTTTTCACTTTAGAGAAGTGCTGTTGAATGTAATCATCTTTATACCGTTTGGTTTATATTTAAAAATGCTTGATAGAACTACTGAAAAATCTATTTTATATGGATTTGCATTTAGTTTCCTATTGGAGATTTGTCAATTTATATTTAGCGTGGGAGCAAGTGATATTACAGATATTATAACAAATACGTTTGGTACAGTTTTAGGTGTAACTTCTTATGCAGTTATAGAAAGATGTTTTCATAATAAAACCAAGATAAATAAGATTTTAAATAGATTAGCTTTCATAGCAACAATATCAATTATTTTGTTAGCGTTACTATTATTTATTGCCAATAAATAAATTCTAAGTGTTGAAAACACTTTTCTGAAAAGGGAGATTAACAATATTATATAAAAAAGGAGGAAACTTAAATGATTCAAGTCAAAAATGTAACAAAAGAATTTGAAGGTTTCCGTGCATTGGACCAAGTAAATATGCATGTTGGAAAAGGTGAAATATATGGTTTGGTAGGACCAAATGGAGCCGGAAAATCCACGATTATTCGCCATTTGACAGGAATTTATCGTCAAGACGAAGGAGAAGTGCTTGTAGCAGGAGAGCCAATCTACGAAAATCGTGATGTTAAGGCAAGAATGGCATATATTCCGGATGACCTATTTTACTTTTTGCAGTCAGATACATTGGAAATGATGCGTTATTATAAAAGCATTTATCCAAACTTTGACACGGAAAAATTTGAGCGATTAAAGAAGTTTTTCCCAACCATTGATTTAAAGCGAAATATACGAAGACTTTCCAAAGGTATGCAAAAACAGGTGGCATTTTTATTAGCAATCTGCTGTAAACCGGAAGTGTTGATTTTGGACGAACCGGTGGATGGACTTGACCCGGTTATGCGAAGACAAATCTGGAATATCTTAATGGAAGAAGTCAAAGAAAAGCATATGACGGTGCTTGTTTCATCGCATAATTTGCGTGAGTTGGAAGATGTATGCGACCATGTAGGCATTATGCACAAAGGAAAAGTGATGATTGAACGTTCCTTAACGGAGTTGCAGGGAAATATTTCTAAGATTCAGGTCGCATGTGAATACGGAATGCCAAAACTTCCACAGGAATTTCCTGTTCTTCATATGTCAAATACAGGGCGTGTATACACCCTGATTGTAAAGGGAAATCCGGAAAAAGCGGCAAAGGCTGTGATGGAAGGGCAGGAATTGTTTGCGATTGTGGATATTTTGCCGCTGACATTGGAAGAAATCTTTATTTATGAAATGGGAGGTGTGGATTATGAAGTCAAAGACATCCTTTTTTAATAAGGGTATTTTCTGGAAAAATGTAACGCTTTATTGGCCGATTTGGTCGATTTATACAATTATTCTTTTGATATTTATGCCAGGACTATTGTGGTTAGAAAGTAATTCTTGGGGGTATCAGGAAAAATTAACGCAAGAACAAAGCCTGAATATTATGGATGTATATATGGAACCATATACGCTTATAATTGCATGTATGGCATTGGTTACAGGTCTTGCATTATTTTCTTATCTTTTTAATGCAAAGACTGCCAATATGATACATTCCCTACCGGTGGATAGGAATCAGCTTTTTGGAACAAATGTCATATCCGGTCTTGTCTTTTTGATTGTGCCGCAAATATTGACGTTTGTAGTATCCGTGCTCTATTGTTTAAATAGGGGGATTTCTCATATGGAATACCTTGCTGCGTGGCTTTTTATGAGCATGGTTACGGCATTTATTGCATACTCCATTGTGACGTTTTGCAGTTTCCTGACAGGGCAGCTTGTGACGATGGTAGGATTTGTGGTACTTATTAATATTTTTTCCTTTATCATATCAGCATTAATTACTTGGATATATGAGATATTTGCATTCGGGGTAGCAGGAAGTCTGATACCGGACGAGGTAATCCTTTGGTGTTCCCCATATAATGCACTTATGTGCTTAGAGGTTAATCCATTATATGAGAATGAAGTTTATGTAGGAATGGATGTTTTGGGCAAAGATATTATGATTGTGTATTCGATAATAGCCGTTATATTATATGTAGTATCTTGGTTTTTATATAAGAAACGTCATATCGAACATGCAGGAGATTTGCTTACCGTTCCTTTCTTAAAACCGGTATTTCGTTGGGGTGTTGGATTTTGCGTGGCATTAGCAATTGCACCAATGGTTTCTTATACCTTTATGGAAATAGGCAAAACGATACCAATCGCTGTATTTGTGTTAGTATTTGTAGCAGTTGGCATGATGGGTTACTTTGTTGCAGATATGCTCCTTAAGAAAAGCTTTAAGGTATTTAAGAAAAAATATTTCTTGCAATGGGGTATATTTAGTGCATTTCTTGCAGTCGGTTGTGTAGGCATTTATTTCTCTACAGTTGCCTATGAAACCGCAATGCCGGATAAGGAAGACGTTGCACATGCGACAATAGATTATGGATATAGTTGTACGTTTGAAAAAGAAGAACTGGATAAGGTTTTTGCAGTACATGAAGCCATTATTGAAAATAAGGATTTATTTGAAAAAATGAAGCATGAACGTAATTATAATAGTGGGTATGATTATGTAATGATTTCTTATTATGCGGATGATGGTAGTTTGATAACATGCAGAAACTATCGCATTCCATACAATGAAGAAGGTACTCCGATTTTTCAGATGGTATGGGAGTATGAGAAAGAGCCTGAGAAGCTGTTGGGATATCTTTTCCATAATCAGTATCAGGATATTACAACATTCGGTTCAGGAAGTCTGGAATATATCATTGAATATAAAGAAGAAAATGATGAAATGGTGTATGAGCAAGTGAAATTTGACAGCAATGCGGCAAAAGTATTATATGAAGCAGTAATTGCGGATGCTTATGCAGGAACGTTATATGCATATAATGCATATTGGAGGTACGAAGAGTTTCTACAGGAACAATTAGAAAAAGGAAATGTATCTGCAACTGTTGAAACATCGCATGTTAAAGATAGTCAGCTTTGGATATCTTATAAGTTGCCGGAAAGTGAAAGTTCGCAGATAAATAAAAATTCAAATTCCATTGCTGAGATAACGGGGGATTATGATATGTATGGCAGCAGTTATTGGGAAAATGAAGAACCATGGAGAGACATTCAGATTAACTTTGGTGCAGACTGTACAAATATTGTAAATGCGTTGGTAGAATTAGGATTGATTGCATCAGCAGATGAAATACCATAGGAACATATAATTGGATAAATAAACGAAAAATTCCGTTATACAAAATGTATAGCGGAATTTTAATGTACAAATTTTTTAGAGTTGTACAAAGCAAAAAATTATTGTATGATGTAAATGCCAAACGAAAAGCAAAAAATTTGGTATGTATCAAACATTTTATAGTTTAGGAGTAACATGAGCAAGAAACATATTATAGAAAAGATTACTCCAGGCAGCATTGCCGAGGAGATGGAACTTGAACCGGGAGACGAGCTTGTCTCCATTAATGGAAAAGAAATTGAGGACGTTTTTGACTTTCACTATCTGGTCAACGATGAATATTTAGAAGTCATTGTGCGAAAACCGGATGGGGAAGAATGGGAATTGGAAATTGAGAAAGAATATGATGAGGATTTGGGCATTGCATTTGAAAATGGCTTGATGGATGATTATAAATCTTGTACCAATAAGTGCATTTTTTGCTTTATCGACCAAATGCCTCCTGGAATGAGAGATACGCTTTATTTTAAGGATGATGATTCACGTTTATCTTTTTTGCAGGGGAATTATGTAACGCTTACTAATATGAAAGACGAAGATGTAGAGCGTATTATTTATTATCATTTAGCCCCGATTAACATTTCGGTGCATACAACAAACCCTAAGCTTCGTTGCGAGATGCTTCATAACCGTTTTGCAGGAGAGGCATTAAAGAAGATAGACAGGCTTTATGAAGCAGGATTGGAAATGAATGGACAGATTGTGCTTTGCAAGGGCGTCAATGATGGCGAGGAATTGGAACACACACTTTCTGATTTAGCAAACTATCTTCCGCATATGCAAAGTTTGTCGGTTGTTCCGGTTGGGCTTACCAAATACAGAGACGGTTTATATCCGCTTGAGCCATTTACAAAAGAAGATGCACGCAAGGTAATTGCAACGATTGAAAAGTGGCAGAATATCTGCATGGAAAAGCATGGTGTGCATTTTGTGCAGGCGAGTGATGAATGGTATCTGCTTGCAGAGCTGCCATTGCCGGAAGAAGAACGCTATGATGGCTATATCCAGTTGGAAAATGGTGTGGGAATGCTTCGACTTTTGATGACGGAGTTTGAAGAAGCATTGGAAGCGTATATACAGTCAGAAAAAGTGAAACAAGTACAGGAAACAGATTGCACTTGTTGCAAAACAGAATCAATGGGTGAAAAAAATCAAGTCTGTACAAAGCATAAAGTTACACTTATAACAGGAAGATTAGCAGCTCCTTTTATTGAACAAATGGCAAACAAGTGCATGGAATGTTTTCCTAATCGTGAAATCAAAGTCGTCCCAATTCGAAATGACTTCTTTGGAGAAATGATAACTGTCTCAGGGCTGATTACGGGACAGGATATGATTGCTCAGTTAAAAGGGAGGGATTTAGGTGATTATGTGGCGATTCCATGCAATATGCTTCGCATGGGAGAACGTGTCTTTTTAGATGACCTTACCATAGAAGATGTTGAAAATGCTTTACAAGTCAAAATTGTTATTGTAAAATCAAGCGGACAAGATTTTCTTCATGCTTGTTTGGGATATTCTATCCAAGAAAATAGCAATTTATAAGAGTAATGTTTTAATGTAATTGGAAAAATATAAGAAAAGTGAGGAAAAACATGAGTAAACCAATCGTGGCCATTGTAGGCCGTCCAAATGTTGGAAAATCAACCCTCTTTAATGCTTTGGCAGGAGAACGTATTTCCATTGTAAAAGATACGCCGGGTGTTACAAGAGACCGTATTTATGCAGACGTATCATGGCTGGATTATAATTTTACTATGATAGATACAGGCGGTATTGAACCGGAAAGCAGTGATATTATTTTGTCGCAGATGCGTGACCAGGCACAGATTGCCATTGATACTGCAGATGTGATTATATTTTTGGTAGATGTAAGACAAGGCTTGCAGGATGCGGATTCTAAAGTAGCTGATATGCTTCGTCGTTCTCATAAGCCGGTTATTTTGGTTGTAAATAAAGTAGACAGTTTTGATAAATTTATGACAGATGTATACGAATTTTACAATCTGGGAATCGGAGAACCATTCCCAATTTCTGCGGTAGATAAACTGGGACTAGGTGATATGCTGGATGAGGTAGTAAAATACTTCCCTGATTCTGCAAAAGAAGAAGTAGAAGATGAACGTCCGAAGATTGCCATTGTAGGAAAGCCAAATGTAGGAAAATCTTCTCTTGTAAATAAATTGGCACAGGAAGACCGCGTAATTGTATCCAATATTGCAGGTACAACCCGTGATGCGATTGATACGGCAGTAAAATTCAATGGAAAAGAATATGTGTTTATTGATACGGCAGGTATCCGCAGAAAGAGCAAAGTAAAAGAAGATATTGAGCGTTACAGTATTATTCGTGCTGTTGCAGCAGTAGAGCGAGCAGATGTCGTTTTAATCGTAATTGATGCAACGGAAGGTGTTACGGAGCAGGATGCAAAAATTGCCGGAATTGCTCATGACCGCGGAAAAGGCATTATTGTTGTCGTAAATAAATGGGATGCGATTGAAAAAGATAACAATACCGTAAAAGAACATACACAGGATATTCGTGATATTTTAAGTTTTATGCCATATGCTGAAATTTTATTTGTTTCTGCAAAATCAGGGCAGAGACTGCATAAGATTTTTGAGACTATCGACATTGTTATTGAAAATAACAGCATGCGTGTTGCAACAGGTGTATTAAATGAAATCGTTGCAGAAGCAGTTGCAATGCAGCAGACACCGACTGATAAAGGCAAACGCTTAAAGATTTACTATGTAACGCAAGTATCCGTAAAGCCACCAACATTTGTTATTTTTGTAAATGACAAGAATCTGATGCATTTTTCATACACCAGATATTTAGAAAACCGTATCCGAGAAACTTTTGGATTTAAGGGAACAGCTCTTAGATTCATTGCCCGCGAACGAAAGGAAGATAAATAATTATGGCACTTAGATTAGCAGCAGTTGCGATTGGTTATGTGTTTGGTCTGTTCCAGACAGGGTACATTTATGGAAAGACACAAGGGATTGACATTCGTCAGCACGGTAGCGGTAATTCGGGTGCTACGAATACCCTTCGTACCTTAGGAAAAAAAGCAGGTGCGATAGCATTTTTTGGAGATTTGATGAAAGCGATTTTACCGGTATTGCTTGTAAAATTCTTATTTGCAGACTCTTTTGAGGGAGATATCAAAGTCTTGGAAATGTATGCAGGACTTGGTGCGGTACTTGGGCATAACTTCCCATTTTATATGAAATTCAAAGGTGGAAAGGGAATTGCTTCTACAGGAGGTGTTGCGATTGCGGTATGTCCGCTAACAGTACCGGTATGTTTGGGAGTATTTATCCTCTGCGTAAAGAAAACCAGATATGTATCGCTTGGTTCTATTCTTATGGCCATTTTATTTTTTGCTCAGGTAGTGCTGTTTAATGCAAATGGAATATTAGGCATAGCACCGGAGGCAGTTATGGAATTTAATATTTTGACGTTTGTATTTTCCGCATTAGCGGTATATCGTCATAGAGCGAATATTGTACGTTTATTGAATGGAACAGAAAATAAATTAGGCGAAAAAGCTAAGAAGTAAACACTTGCAGTTCGTGTAGCCTGAAACAAGTTGAAAGCTATAAGTGAGTGAAAGAGGTAAAAATTATGAAAAACATAGGAATCATTGGAGCTGGGAGCTGGGGTACGGCACTAGCTGTGAATCTTACAAAAAATGGACATCAGGTAACGATTTGGTCCATTATGGAAGATGAAATCAAAATGTTAAAAGAACACCATGAGCATTTAGACAAACTTCCGGGTGTTAAATTAGATGAAAGTATGCAGTTTACCTGCAATTTAGAAGAAGCAATTTTAAATAAAGATATGCTTGTGTTAGCCGTGCCTTCTATTTTTACCAGAAGCACAGCAAAATCTATGGCACCTTTTGTAACAGACAAACAAACCATAGTTTGTGTAGCAAAAGGAATTGAAGATGGCACTTTGATGACCATTTCAGAAGTAGTAGAAGACGAAATCCCAAATGCAGATGTTTGTGTGCTTTGCGGACCTTCCCATGCAGAAGAAGTAGGTATTGGTCTTCCAACATTAGTTGTCGCAGGGGCAAAAAGCCGTAAATCCGCAGAAAAAATCCAAGATACCTTTATGAATGAAACGTTTCGTGTTTATACAACGCCGGATGTACTTGGTATGGAATTAGGCGGTTCATTGAAAAACGTAATTGCCCTTGCAGCAGGTATGGCAGATGGGCTTGGATATGGAGATAATACAAAAGCAGCTCTGATTACCAGAGGTGTTGCAGAAGTTGCTCGTCTTGCAGTTGCAATGGGAGCAAAACAGGAAACATTAAATGGTTTAACAGGCATTGGAGATTTGATTGTGACCTGTCAAAGTAAACACAGTCGTAATCGTAAAGCAGGCATGTTGATGGGACAGGGTATGACCATGGAAGAAGCTACTAAAGAAGTAAAAATGGTAGTGGAAGGTGTATATTCTGCAAAAGCAGCACTTGCTTTGGCGAAGAAGTATTATATCACCATGCCAATTATTGAAGAAGTAAATAAGGTATTATTTGAAGATAAACCGGTAAAAGAAGCTCTTGTAGATTTAATGCTTCGTGATAAGAGAACGGAAAATATTAATGTAGAGTGGTAGACTTTTACTGGGAAGTGTCCGCTTTACGATAGAGAGCGGATATATAGAAGTTTGTCATTGCATATAAAATATTATATGAAAGGGAATAAAGGAAATGAATATTCGTATCAAATACTTTACAGATAAGATTGAAAAGCTTGACTATATTGACGGAAAATCTGACTGGATTGACCTTCGTGCATCCGAAGAAGTTGAGTTAAAGAAAGGGGAATTTAAACTGATTCCGCTTGGTGTTGCCATGGAAATTCCAAAAGGGTACGAAGCACATCTTGTGCCAAGAAGTTCTACATTTAAGACATGGGGAATCATTCAGACAAACAGTATGGGTGTTGTAGACAATTCTTATTGCGGAGATGACGATATGTGGCGTATGCCCGTATTTGCGACGCGGGACACCATAATTCACGTAAATGACCGAATTGCACAATTTCGTATTATGGAAAATCAGCCGAGAATTGTATTTGATGAAGTAAAAATGCTTGGAAATAACAGCAGAGGCGGATTCGGTACGACAGGAAAAAATTAGCTATTGTACACAGAGCAGTCAAACACTTGCTGTTTGGCTGCGTAAGAACATGATGAACAAGTGGTTTCTGCATGTGAATAGGAACAAAAGTTAGTTCGTCAATTTGCCATAAGAACAGAAAAAACTTTGGCTTTTTTGACAGTAGTTTTTTTGACAAGTCTCATATATGATAGATATAGTAAATAGTCAAGAGAGACAAACGTACTTTTAGGAGGGATTTTTAGAAATGGCAAGTTTATCTTTAAAAAACATTTGCAAAAAATATGACAATGGATTTGAAGCAGTAAAAGATTTTAATCTTGAAGTAGCAGACAAAGAGTTTATCATTTTCGTAGGACCTTCAGGATGTGGTAAATCTACAACACTTCGTATGATCGCTGGTTTGGAAGATATTTCTTCCGGTGAATTCCGTATTGATGGAAAACTTATGAACGACGTTGAACCAAAAGACAGAGATATCGCAATGGTATTCCAGAACTATGCGTTATATCCACATATGACAGTATTTGATAATATGGCATTTGGTTTAAAACTCCGTAAAGTTCCAAAAGATGAAATTGATGCAAAAGTTCGTGAAGCAGCTAGAATTCTTGACCTTGAGAAATTATTAGACCGTAAACCAAAGGCTTTATCCGGTGGTCAGAGACAGCGTGTTGCTATGGGTCGTGCTATCGTTCGTAATCCAAAAGTATTCCTTATGGACGAACCTTTATCAAACCTTGATGCAAAACTTCGTGTACAGATGCGTGCTGAAATCGCTGCATTACATAACAGATTAGGCGTTACTATTATCTACGTTACACATGACCAGACAGAAGCTATGACACTTGGTACAAGAATCGTAGTATTAAAAGATGGTGTTATCATGCAGGTAGATTCTCCACAGAAACTTTACAACGAACCAAACAACTTATTCGTTGCTGGTTTCATCGGATCTCCACAGATGAACTTCGTAGATGCAAAAGTAGAAGTAACTGGCGACAAAGCTACATTAGTATTTGGTGAATTCAGAGTAGAATTACCAGCAGCTAAAGCTAAGAAAGTTATCGATGGCGGATATGCAGGAAAGACAGTTGTTATGGGTATCAGACCAGAAGATATCAGCAATGAACCTGAATTCCTTGCTAAATGGCCAAACATCAGCTCTATCGTTACAAACAACGAATTACTTGGTGCTGAATCTATGGTATACTACACAGTTGCAGGCGCTAACATGTCAGCAAGAGTTGCTGCTAGCACAAACGCTAAATATAATGACCCAATTACACTCGCTATCAATCCTGATAAAGTTCACGTATTTGATAAAGAGACTGAATTGACAATCACAAACTAATTCGTTAAAATTAAATAGTTGTAAATTTTGGCAGGGTGTAAATTTACACCCTGTCTTTTATATAACAGGAGATACTTATGATTTCAAAACAGAAAATGGTAAATACCTTAAATGAAATAAAAGAAATTGCCAATTTAGAGTTGGTTCTTTTTTCGGAAGATGGAAAACGCTTAATAGGAACCTTTTCGGAAGAAAATGAAGAGCATATATCACAAAAATCAAAGACATTTCCTATTTCTGTAGAAGGCGATGATGATTATTGTTTAGTGTTATATGGAGAAAACACAGAAAATGAAATTATAGGAAAAATGGCGGCATGTCAGGTGCGTAATTTAATTCTTAGCAAAACAGAAGAATTTGATCGCAATAATTTTATTCAGAATGTTTTATTAGGAAATATGCTTTCTATAGATATGTATAGTAAGGCAAAGAAATTGCATATAGAGCCAAAGCCTAGAGTGACTTTTCTAATAGATACAGGGAGCAAAAGTACAGATGTAGTATTAGAATTAGTAAAGAATCTGTCCGATTTAAAGACCGGTGACTTTGTTACAACAATAGATGAGCATAGCGTTGTCTTAGTAAAAGATGTAACAAATATCAAAGAGCATGAATTAGAAGAAGCATTAGAATCTATTGCAGCTAGCTTAGTAGACAATTTGCAGATGGATGCAATGATAAAGGTTCGTATCGGATATGGTAATGTCATTGAACAGATTCCAGACATTGCGCAGTCTTATCAGGAAGCGAAGCTTGCGCTTGAAGTGGGGAAGGTATTCTATGCAGAACGTCAAACTATTTCGTATGGCAGACTTGGTATTGGACGTTTGATTTATCAGCTTCCAATGAGTTTGTGTGATATGTTTATCAAAGAAGTATTTGGTGATAAGATTCCAGAGATTTTGGATGATGAGGAATCTATGTCTACAATTAATAAATTCTTTGAGAATAACTTAAATATTTCAGAAACAGCAAGACAATTATATGTACATAGAAATACATTAGTATATAGATTAGAGCGTATCGAAAAGATTATCGGATTAGATATCCGTAAATTTGATGATGCGATGACCTTCCGTATAGCGGTGATGGTATTAGCACACGTGAAGGATACAAAAAATAAGTAGTAATTAAGTAGTGATAAAAGTAGAGGAAGATAGCATGGCAAAAAAGACAACATACGATGAGAGTAGTATTTCCATATTGGAGGGACTTGAGGCAGTTCGTAAACGTCCGGGGATGTATATCGGCAGTGTTTCGAGAAAAGGTCTCAATCATTTAATCTATGAAATCGTAGACAACTCTGTAGATGAACACTTAGCAGGCGAGTGTGATACTATTTGGGTGACTTTAGAAAAAGATGGTTCTTGTACAGTAGAAGATAATGGTCGTGGTATTCCTGTTGGTATGCATGCAAAAGGGGTATCCGCAGCACGTATTGTATTTTCTACCTTACATGCAGGTGGTAAGTTTGATGATTCTGTATACAAAACTAGTGGCGGTCTTCATGGTGTAGGTTCGTCGGTTGTAAATGCGCTTTCTACTTATATGGATATTGAGATTAGTCGTGAAGGTTATGTGCATCACGACCGTTATGAAAGAGGAAATCCTACTGTAAAATTAGAAGGGGGACTTCTTCCAAAAATTTCAAAGACAAAGAAAACAGGTACAAAGATTAATTTCTTACCTGACCCAGAAATTTTTGAAAAGACTTACTTCAAAGAAGAGGATGTAAAGAGCCGTATGCATGAAACGGCCTATTTAAATCCAAATCTTACTATTATATATGAAGATCGCCGTAAGGATGACATTGAACATATCGAATACCATGAACCAGATGGTATTATTGGATTTGTAAAAGATTTAAATAAAAATATAGATACCATTCACGATGTCATTTATTTCAAGGGAGAAAGTGATGGTATTACGGTAGAAGCAGCGATTCAGTATACGAACGAATTCCATGAAAATATTCTAGGTTTCTGTAACAATATTTATAATGCAGAAGGTGGTACACATATTACAGGATATAAGACTGCAATGACTACCATTATTAATGCATATGCTCGTGAACTTGGTATTTTAAAAGAAAGGGATGTAAACTTTACTGGTGCAGATGTACGAAATGGTATGACTGCAGTCGTATCTATCAAACATCCAGATCCACGTTTTGAAGGTCAGACAAAGACGAAATTAGACAATCCAGATGCATCCCGTGTGACATCAAAAGTAACAGCAGATGAGATGCAGTTGTTTTTTGATAAAAATTTAGAAACATTAAAAGCAGTGATTTCCTGTGCTGAAAAAGCAGCGAAAATCCGTAAGACAGAAGAGAAGGCAAAAACAAACCTTCTTACAAAACAGAAATTCTCCTTTGATTCCAATGGTAAGTTAGCAAACTGTGAAAGCCGTGATGCTTCCAAGTGTGAATTATTTATCGTAGAAGGGGATTCCGCTGGTGGCTCTGCGAAGATGGCGCGCAATCGTATGTATCAGGCGATTATGCCAATTCGTGGTAAAATCTTAAATGTAGAAAAAGCCAGCATTGATAAAGTCCTTGCGAATGCAGAAATCAAAACTATGATTAATGCTTTTGGCTGTGGATTTTCCGAAGGATATGGGAATGACTTTGATATTACCAAACTTCGTTATGATAAGATTATTATCATGGCCGATGCGGATGTCGATGGAGCACATATCTCCACATTGCTGTTGACTTTATTCTATCGCTTTATGCCAGAGTTGATTTTTGAAGGTCATGTGTATGTAGCAATGCCACCACTTTACAAGGTTATTCCAAGTAAAGGAGAAGAGGAATATTTGTATGATGATGCGGCTTTAGAAAAATACAGACGTACTCATAAAGGTAATTTTACGCTACAGCGATACAAAGGTCTTGGGGAAATGGATGCGGACCAGCTTTGGGAAACTACATTAAATCCAGAGACACGTATGATGCGCCGTGTAGAAATCGAAGATGGGCGTATGGCATCGGATGTAACAGCTATGTTAATGGGAACGGATGTACCTCCACGTAGAGCATTCATTCATGAACATGCTCATGATGCGGATTTGGATATCTAAACTTGAATTTGTAAACGGAATGTTTAGCATTTCCTGAGTACGGGATTTTGCGGGTATATAGAGGAAAAATTATGTGAAATAGATTTTTTTAGCCATTTTTATTGTAAAAAAATAAGATATTATCTATATGGAAAATTTTTGTATGAAAATATCCGAGAATTATGAGATTTTAAGTATATTTTGATGTATTTTCTGCTATATAGATAAAAGCATTAAAAAATGATACTGTAAAATGATAAGAATGGAAGTGGATTTAAATTTTTTTTTATATAGATTTAAAATTTTCTAGGAGAGAATTATGCAAGAACAAGAAAACAATATTATCCGCACCGAGTATTCGGAGCTGATGCAAAAATCATATATTGACTATGCCATGAGTGTTATCATAGCTAGAGCGCTTCCAGATGTACGTGATGGTTTAAAGCCTGTACAACGTCGTGTACTTTATGATATGTCAGAACTAGGTGTAAAATATGACAAACCACATCGTAAATGTGCGCGTATTGTTGGGGATACTATGGGTAAATATCATCCACATGGTGATTCTTCGATTTATGAAGCATTGGTTGTGATGGCGCAGGATTTCAAAAAAGGCTTACCATTGATTGACGGTCATGGTAACTTTGGTTCTATTGAGGGCGATGGTGCTGCGGCGATGCGTTATACAGAAGCGCGTCTTCAGAAGGTAACACAGGAAGCCTATTTAGCAGATTTGGATAAGGGTGTGGTCGATTTTGGGCCAAACTTTGATGAAACCGAAAAAGAGCCATTGGTACTTCCAGTAAAAGTGCCAAATCTTCTCATCAATGGTGCAGAGGGTATTGCGGTAGGTATGGCAACTAGTATTCCACCTCATAATTTTGGTGAAGTGATTGATGGTGTCATAGCCTATATGAAGAATCCAGATATTTCTACTGAAGAAATGATGCAATATATTCAGGGACCAGATTTTCCAACAGGCGGCTTGATAGCAAACAAAGATGACCTCTTATCGATTTATGAAACTGGTATGGGCAAAATCAAAGTCCGTGGTAAGGTAGAATATGAAAAAGTCAAAGGCGGCAAAGAACGCCTTGTGATTACAGAAATTCCATATACCATGATTGGTGCCAACATTGGTAAGTTTTTATTGGATGTAGCAGCGTTGGTAGAGACAAAGAAAACAAGTGATATCGTAGATATTACGAACCAGTCTTCCAAAGAAGGAATCCGTATTGTTTTAGATTTGAAAAAGGGAGCCAATGTTGAGGCATTAGAAAACCTTTTATATAAGAAAACAAAATTAGAAGATACCTTTGGCGTAAATATGTTAGCGGTTGCAGATGGCAGACCAGAAACGATGGGACTTGTTCCAATTATTCGCCATCACGTAAACTTCCAGTATGAAATTGCGACACGTAAATATACCACATTACTTGCAAAAGAAATGGATCGAAAAGAAATCCAAGAAGGTTTATTGAAGGCATGTAATGTGATTGATTTAATTATCGAGATTCTTCGTGGTTCGAAAAGTCGCAAAGATGCAGAAAAATGTTTGACCAAAGGTGATATCACAAATATAAAGTTTAAGAGCAAAGCATCAGAGCAGATGGCGATGCAGCTTTGTTTTAGTGAGCGTCAGGCAGATGCCATTTTGGAAATGCGTTTGTACAAATTGATTGGTTTGGAAATTGACGCTTTGATGAAAGAGCATAACGAAACATTAGAAAAGATTGCGCTTTATGAAGAGTTGCTTTCTCGTCGTTCTTCTATGGCGAAGATGATTATCAAAGAATTAACTGCGTTCAAGAAGGCATATGGAAGACCACGTAGAACAGTAGTAGATAATTTGGCAGAAGCAGTCGTAGAAGAAAAGCCAATCGAAGAAAAAGATGTGGTATTCCTTATGGACCGCTTTGGTTATGCAAAGACGATTGAAGTTTCTATTTATGAGAGAAATAAAGAAACCGCAGACAATGAAAATCGCTATGTATTTACCTGTAAAAATACAGATAAGATATGTATTTTTACAAACACAGGTCAAATGCATTTGATTAAGGTATTGGATTTGCCGGCAGGTCGATTAAAAGACAAAGGTACTCCAATCGATAATTTGAGTAATTATAATAGTAAGAATGAAAATTATGTTTATGTTTCGAGCTTACAGAATGTATCTTCTGGAAAAGTGGTATTTGGTACGAAACAGTCCATGATTAAATTGGTCGATGGTGCGGAGTTTGTAGTTGGTAAGAAAACGACAGCAGCTACAAAATTGTCAGATGGAGACGAAGTGATTCTTGTTCGTCCATTAAAGGGCAACGAAACGATGGTAATGCGTTCGGAAAAAGAAATGTTCCTTCGTATTGCGTGTGAGACAATTCCAGAAAAGAAGAAATCGGCAGTCGGTGTCCGAGGCATGAAATTAGATGCGAAAGATGCATTAAAAGAAATTTATGTATTAGGTGAGGGCGAGAATCAAACTCTTGAGGTAAAAGGAAAAGAACTCGCTTTAAATCGTCTTCATATCGGAAATCGTGATACGAAAGGTGTGAAACGATAAAACAATTGTATGCGTGTAAACGGCGATACAAGAGTGAACAAATCGTTTCGTGTAGTAAATTTCATGGATTTGTAAATTGAAATTATGAAAAGAGGTACTATGTTAACTTACAAAGAAGCACAGGAGTTTTTAGAAAAAACCAAAAAAAGAGGTAGTGTTTTAGGGCTTACCAATATGTATGCATTGATGGAGGAATTGGGAAATCCACAGGATAAGATTCCGACGATTCATATTGCTGGAACAAATGGAAAAGGTTCTTTTGGTGCTTACCTTGCGTCTATTTGTAAAGAAGCAGAGTTTAAAGTGGGCAGATACTGCTCACCAGCCGTATTTTCTCCATTGGAGTGTTGGCAGTACGATGGAAGAAATATAACGGAAGAAGAATATGCAGAATGTATGTCACAGGTAAAAAATGCCTGTGACATTATCGCGTTGCGTACGGAGAATGAGATTTTACCAACAGCATTTGAAATAGAAACAGCATTGGCATTTGTCTATTTTGCAAAGATGCAGCCTGATGTGGTGTTATTGGAAGTTGGTATGGGTGGTCGCTTGGATGCTACAAATATAATCAAGCAGCCATTGGCATGTGTATTTACCAAAATCAGCCGTGATCATATGCAGTTTTTAGGTGAAAGTTTAACTGAAATTGCAAAAGAAAAAGCAGGAATTATGAAAAAAGGAGCGTATATCTTTTGGGGTGAGCAAGAATCAGAGGTAGAAGTTGTCTTGGATGCGGCATTTGAAGCGGTGATAGCACAGGAGAAAGCCGAGTGGTGTACAAATGTTGAGGAAAGAGTAGAAGGGTGTGTGAAAGTAGATGTGAATGGCACACAGTCATTTTCTCCTAAAACAATTCGTGGTGATGTATATACAAGTCGTATCAAGTTGATTTCACAGAAGCCGGGAGAACTTCGTTTTTCTTATTTGGGTGTAAATTATATGACACGTATGGCAGGGATGTACCAGATGCAGAATGCAACACTTGCCCTTGCGGTATTTGATG
>CALAST010000049.1 GCA_937889225.1 uncultured Lachnobacterium sp.
ACTTCTAAATTTTTCAAAAATATACTAAGAGTCAGAAAAACTTCCTGCTTTTCTGACTCTGTTACACTATACCTATCTCATATCTGCTACTGCTTCCATTGCATTTCTTAACATTTCGGTATGTTCCTTTTCCAATTCCGTAAGTGGCAACCGCGGTTTTCCTACGGAAAATCCTTTCAATTCCAATGCTTTTTTAATTGGAATCGGATTTACTTCACAAAACAATGCTTTTATAAAATCCACATATTTTAATTGAAGTTCTGCTGATCGTTTCATATTGCCATTTAGATATTCCATAACCATATCATGTGTATCTTTTGGGGCAATATTGGAAAGAACGGAAATTACACCAATACCACCTAAAGACAAAATCGGCACAATCTGGTCATCATTTCCGGAATATACTGCCAAATCTTCCCCTGCTAATGCAATCAATTCTGCAACTTGTGAAATATTTCCGCTAGCTTCTTTTACCGCTACAATATGTTCAAATTCTCTGCCAAGTCTTGCCGCAGTCTTTGGCAGCAAGTTTAACCCTGTACGGGATGGCACATTGTATAAAATCATTGGTACTTTTACTGCTTCTGCTACTGTTTTATAATGCTCATATAATCCATTTTGCGTTGCCTTATTATAATATGGCGTTACGACCAAAAGACCATCTACACCAAGATATTCTGCTTTTCTTGAAAAGTCTACGGTTGCTTTTGTACTGTTCATGCCTGTTCCTGCAATTACAGGAACACGCTTATTTACTTTCTCTATTGTAAAATAAATAACAGAAAGTCGTTCTTCTTCTGTCATGGTAACCGGCTCTCCTGTTGTTCCACAGACAATAATCGCATCTGTTCCACCTGCAATCTGAAATTCCAGCAATCGCTCCAGTTCTTCGTAATTTACACTTTTCGCTTCGGTAAATGGCGTAACCAGTGCCACTCCTGCACCTTTAAATAGTGTCATATACGATTCCTTTCCAACCTTACAAAGATAAATTTATATAAAATGTTTATTTCACCGCATCTCCATGTTCTTCCACAAGTTCCGCAATCAGTTCTCTTTCATCCATATGATATTTCACACCTTTAATCTCCTGATAGTCTTCATGCCCTTTTCCTGCAAGCACAATAATATCGCCATCTTTTGCATTCAGCATACAATAGCCAATTGCTTCTTTTCTATCCGGAATTGTAACGTATTCCCCATCTGCTTTTTTTACCCCAATCAAAATATCCTCAATAATATCCATTGGTTCTTCATCACGCGGATTGTCGGAGGTAATTACCGTCAAATCTGCAAGACGGGAAGATACTTCTCCCATTTCATAACGTCTGGACTTTGCACGATTTCCACCACAGCCGAACAAACATACCAACCGAGTCGGATTGTATTCTTTTAATGTCGTAAGAAGGCTTTCCAAGGACATTGCATTATGTGCATAATCAATCATCAGCGTATATCTCGGAGAAACCGGCACAATTTCAATACGTCCCTTTACGCTTACGTTTTTCAATGCTTGTTTGATCGCATCTTCTTCTACCCCAAAATGATGACAGATTGCAATTGCGGTTAGCGAATTGTATACACTAAAACTTCCCGGTACATTAACTTCTACATCATAATCTACTAATCCATTTGCATGATATTTCACACCTAATGCACCTTTTTCATTTAAAAGTTCAATATTTGTAGCACGCAAGTCATTTTCTTCACCATAACCAAATGTCTCCACGTCACAAGTATGCCCTTTCAAAATACCTTCTAAATGCTCGCTGTCACCATTGAAAATGCCCTTTTTACATTGCTGGAAAAGCAAGCTCTTACAATGCATGTAGTCATCAAAATCCTTATGTTCATTTGTTCCAATATGGTCAGGCTCTAAATTCGTAAATACACCAATATCAAATGTAAATCCTGATACACGATGCAACATAAGTGCCTGAGAAGATACCTCCATTACAACCGCATCCAAACCTGCCTTTACCATTTCTGCAAACATTTCCTGCACAACAAATGATTCCGGTGTTGTATTTACAGATGGGATATGTTTATCTCCGATAATCGATTCAATCGTTCCGATTAATCCGGTTTTAATACCTGCTGCTTCCAATATGGATTTTACCAGATATGTAGTTGTAGTCTTTCCTTTTGTACCTGTAATACCAATTGTCTTTATTTTTGCAGCAGGATAGTCAAAATAAGCTGCTGCAAGATAAGCAAGTGCTTTGCGGGAATTGTCTACTTTAATATAAGTTACGCCCTCTAACAGTTCTACTTCTTTTTCCACGATTACAACGACTGCACCTTTTTTTACCACATCCGGAATAAAATCATGTGCATCACGCACCGTACCGGAAATACATACAAAAGCAGAGTTTTTTTCCACTTTTCTGGAATCGTATACCAAAGTAGAAATTTCCGTTTTCTCACTTCCTGCCAATAATGTATATTCAAGATTTTCTAACAGTTTTTTTATCTGCATCTTTTTTCCCTTTCTGTCTTCTTAAATCTACCATGTAAAATTAATTCTTCTTATCGTAATACATCCTTTTGCTCCATTTAAATCATAACTTTCCTATGTTATTGTTTCTGCATAAACAATCAGTTATATTTTACAAATATAATATTTTTCACAATAACCTTCTAACAATAAAGCGTTCAAATGGATAAAACAATTACTGCCTTATATTACATTATATGTTCCGGTAAACACTTCGGTAGCTGGTCCGGTCATAAATACATGATTTGTTTTTTCATCCCATTCAATGACAAGGTCACCGCCCAACAGATGAACCAACACTTTTCTCTCTGTCAAACCATTTAAAATACAAGCCACAACTGTCGCACATGTACCTGTTCCGCATGCCCAAGTTTCCGCAGAGCCACGTTCCCACACACGCATAATCGCTTCTTCTCTGGAAACTACCTGAACAAATTCGGTATTTGTACGTTTTGGAAAACGTTCATGGTTTTCAAATAGTGGACCATATTTTTCTAATGGAAAATTTTTCACATCATCCGTAAAAATAACTGCATGCGGATTGCCCATGGAAACACAAGTCATTCTCCATTCTTTTCCACCTGCTAAAATCGGAGCATTAATTACATTTTCACCCTCTGCAATCACAGGAATATCTCCCGGTAAAAATGTTGGCTCGCCCATATCTACGCGAACCGTCTTTACTTTTCCATCTTCTACATTCAACTGCAAAATCTTAATGCCTGCCCCTGTTTCAACTGTCACTTCTGTTTTATCCGTCAAACCATGGTCATATACATATTTTCCAACACAACGCACACCATTTCCACACATTTCCGCTTCTGAACCATCTGCATTATAAATATGCATCGTAAAATCTGCAATTTCCGATGGTCCAATCGTAATCAATCCATCAGAACCAATTCCAAAATGGCGGTCACTTACTTTGATGGACATTTCTGCCGGATTTTCTAACGGCTGTTCAAATAAGTTTACATATACATAATCATTTCCACATCCGTGTAATTTTGTAAATTTCATAATTTTTTCTCTCATTCCTCCAAAACAATTTTATTTATGTACTATCTAAAAATGGGACTATAAATAGCCCCATTTTTTCTACTATTATAATTATTGTAGCATTTACAAAAATCTTTGTAAACCATTAAATACTATGTCGATAGTGTAAAATTATTGTAAGAAAACGAAGTATTTGCCTTATCAATAACAAACTCCCCCATTTCAAATCAATTTTGGCTGGAATGCAAAAATCCCCCACCTCAATTACATAATATTTGAAGTGGTGGGAAGGGGATTATTTGTGCCAGATTGAGAAAAATACCTACCTGACAAACCACGAAACTGCCTGTATACTGATAGAGAAGTATCATTTACCAAATTTTGAATATTTTTTTATGTAATAACTTACACAGGCATACATCTCGCAACACATCTATATTTTATTTTGAACGCAAGCAACGAAGTTGCCTGCGTTCACGAGCAAGTAGCGAATGCGGATTGCGAGTGTCCGCTTTACATCCTCTTAATAATTTCATCAGTTATAACATCATACTGCATATCTGCACTATCAATTACTTTATCAACAATCTGCTTAATTGCAGCTTCATCCATTTCAATATCCATATCTGTTGCTTCCATTTTTCCTACAATATGGTCCGTTACTGTCTGATAATATTCATCTGCTGCATCAATGATTTTATCAATAATCTGCGTTGCATTTGCTTTATCTCTTTTGATATCCAGTCCTTTTCCATTTAATAAATCTGCATAATGGTCAGTTACTGCTTCATATATTTTCTCTGTAATTTCTGTAATATTCTTAATTACGCTTTTTGCATTTTTCTTAATTGCCGCTTTGTCTTCTTTTATCTCATCTGATTTTGCATTAATTTTCTCTACTACTCTCTTTGCAATAATCTCATTGCTACTGTTTACTGTTTCTACTACATTATCCATTAAATTTTCCATTGTTTTGTTATCCATGATGTTTCCTCCATTTGTTCTCATATTTAATTTTGTTTTTTTGCTTTCTTGCATTTCGTTTCCAAGTTCAGTATACTGTTTATATAAAAAATTTAAATGGTCAATTTTTCAATTTTGAGTATTTTGTATACAACTCTTAAAAATTGTGTAACATTCTAAACACTTCCATGAATGTGAAAAAAGCATTTCTTTAGAAATATGTAGATAGATAGCATAAACACCTCAACTAAAATCCTATCTTAAATAAAGGAGACATCCATGAAACAACATATCACTTCACAATACACAAAACAATTATTAATCAATTCTTTAAAATCACTTCTGCAAAACAAACCTTTTTCCAAAATATCCGTAAGTGAAATTGTAAATGATTGTCAATTAAACAGAAAAACATTTTATTATCATTTTACAGATATCTATGATTTACTGGAACATCTCATTGAGCAGGAACTTCTTCAACAACTATTAGAACCATTACCTGATGTACGTGAATTTGAAAAATTCAAAACTATCTTTCAACTATCTTTACAATGTTTAGAACAAAGTGATTATCTTTCCAGTTGTATGGAAGATATTTTCGCCCATGACCATTTAGTTCAATTTTTCCAAAAAAAATTCGAACCTGTTCTATCTGATTTACTAGAGCAACTCGAACAAATATACAATATCAAGTTAAATTCGGGTTATAAAAATTTTTTAATTACTACATTTTCTCGTTCCACAGGATTAGTATTAATGGACCAGATAAAAAATCATACTTATACTTCCGATGAACTTATTTCCTATTTGGATGCTTTCAATTTTTCGTTTGAGGGTATTTTCTCAAACATGAATACTTTTTTAACAAACTCAAACAACATGTACGGAATTATAAAAAAGCAAGAAAACGACTAAAAAACATTTTCTTGCATACAGAACAAATAAATTTTCACTTTAACAATAAAAAGTCTATCTGTTTATGTCTGTAAATTGCTTTTTCAAACAAATATGACAAATAAACAGATAGACTTTTCTTATTATCCTATTTCTATTGCATTATTTTTTGATATTTCTCCATTACTTATTTCAATGGATATTTTGCTGTTAATTCATCTACAATTGCACGAGCTTTTTCAGATGCAGCTTCGCCTTCTTTAATCATCATAGCAATCGCTTCTGCAATCTTATCCATATCTTCGGCATTCATACCACGAGATGTAACAGCCGGAGTGCCAAGACGGATACCGCTTGTTACGAATGGAGATTTCGGGTCGTTTGGAATTGTGTTTTTGTTACATGTAATATGTACGGAATCTAACAGTTTTTCTACTGCTTTTCCTGTTAATTCATAATTGGTTAAATCTACAAGCATTAAGTGATTATCTGTTCCACCGGATACAATCTTAATGCCACGGTCCATAAGACCTTTGCAAAGAGCCTGTGCATTGTTTACAACATTCTGCTGATATTCTTTGAAAGCCGGGTCTAATGCTTCTTTGAAACATACAGCTTTTGCAGCAATTACATGCATAAGTGGTCCACCCTGAATTCCTGGGAATACAGCTTTGTTGAAGTTGTATTTATCAGCAACTTCCTGATTGCATAAAATCATACCACCACGAGGTCCACGAAGTGTTTTATGTGTTGTAGTTGTTACAACATCTGCATATGGGATTGGGCTTGGATGAACACCTGCAGCTACAAGACCTGCGATATGTGCCATATCTACCATTAATACTGCTCCGCAAGCATCTGCAATTTCACGGAATTTCTTGAAATCAATTGTTCTCGCATAAGCAGATGCACCAGCGATAATCATTTTTGGTTTGCATTCCATAGCAATTTCCATTACTTTATCATAATCAATAAAACCATCATCATTTACACCATAAGGTACAATGTTAAAATAAGAACCTGAGAAGTTTGCCGGACTTCCGTGTGTTAAATGTCCGCCATGGTCTAAGTTCATACCCATTACAGTATCGCCCGGTTTTAAAATTGCAAACTGTACTGCCATATTTGCCTGTGCTCCGGAATGTGGCTGTACGTTTACATATTCACATCCATATAATTCTTTTGCACGTTCTCTTGCTAATTCTTCTACTACGTCTACGCAGCCACATCCGCCATAATATCTTTTTCCCGGATAACCTTCTGCATATTTATTTGTCATAACACTGCCCATTGCTGACATAACAGCCGGACTAACCCAGTTTTCAGATGCAATTAATTCAATGTGGCTGTTTTGTCTGTCTAATTCACTTTCCAAGGCATTTGCCACTTCCATATCAACAGCCTTGATATCTTCCATTGTGTACATATTTCAATCTCCTTTATTAATTTTTTACTGACGATGTTAAATTTAGCATAAGTTTCTTGTTCTGTCAAAATATATCATGTTTAAAAGTTATATTTTAAATACAGTATACTTTCTTTTTAACAAAATAAATATTACCACCTCAATAACATTCATCTTATAAATACAAAATATGCTTGTTGCACTATGGATAACATTATAGCCGACTTTTCTATAAACAGCAATTATAAAAGTTAGTCTTAGCTATCACATTTATTTATAAATAATATAACTTTGGCTAATTCCTATTTAAAAAACCGAAAAAAGCTTTTATGATAACCATTGTCAAACGCTTCTGAACAAAGTCAAGCGGATATTCGCAATCCGCTTTGCTACTTGCTCATAACCGAATAACTGCATTTGCATTTGATTCGGTTAAATATTCAAAATCAACAAAATTTTAAAAGAGAGTCGCTCTTTCGAGCGACTCCCCTTAAACATGTTTTTCTAGTTATAACTATTTTTATTTTATTGCGATATCTTATTCACCAGCGTAAAGTGTTACTAATTTCTTTAAGTGTTCGTAACGTTCTTTAGCGTTTGCTTCAGACTGAGCAAATAATTCAGCAGCTCTTTCAGGGTTGAACTTAGCAAGTGATGCATAACGGTTTTCACCCTTAAGGAATGCCTGATAATCGCCTGTTGGTTCTTTGCTATCTAAGATAAATGCGTTCTTTCCAGCAGCTTTGAGTTCTGGATTGAAACGGAAGTTATGCCAGTAGCCAGATTCAACAGCAAGTTTTTCTTCTGTCATAGCTTTGCTCATACCTTTTCTGATACCATGGTTGATACATGGAGCGTAAGCGATGATTAAGGATGGTCCTGGATAAGCTTCTGCTTCTGCTAAAGCTTTAACAGTCTGGTTCATATCAGCACCCATAGAGATGTGTGCAACATAAACGTATCCGTAGCTCATTGCGATACCAGCAAGGTCTTTCTTCTTCGTTTCTTTACCGCCAGCTGCGAACTGTGCAATAGCACCAACCGGAGTAGCTTTAGAAGACTGTCCACCTGTGTTAGAGTAAACTTCTGTATCGAATACCATGATGTTGATATCTCTACCGGAAGCTAATACGTGGTCAACACCACCGAAACCGATGTCGTATGCCCATCCGTCACCACCGAAGATCCACTGAGATTTCTTAGCGAGGAAGTCTTTATCTTTAAGGATTGCCTGAGCTTTTTCGCATCCGCAAGCTTCTAATGCAGCAACTAATTTATCTGTTGCAGCACCGTTTGTAGC